>JBFKUL010000107.1:0-9181 GCA_041635755.1 Burkholderiales bacterium
ACGCAGCTTATTTCGGTGGTCGGCGACGACGAGGCGGGCGCACGGCTGCTGCACTTGGTCGAGGCAGAGCCGATCAAGGTGAGCTTGCATCGGGATGCGTCGATTCGCACCACCGTGAAACTGCGCGTCATCGGCCGGCAACAGCAGCTCCTGCGCATCGATTTCGAGACGCCGCCCTCGCGCGAGGTGCTGGCGACCAAGCTGTCGGAATTTGGCCAGGCGCTGCCGCAATGTGATGCGGTCATCCTGTCGGACTACGGCAAGGGCGGGTTGACGCATATCGCCCAGATGATTGAGCGGGCACGCTCCGCGGGCAAGCGTGTTCTGGTCGACCCTAAAGGCGACGATTACTCCCGGTACAAGGGCGCAAGCTTGGTGACCCCGAACCGCGCGGAATTGCGTGATGTGGTCGGTTCGTGGAAGGACGAAGCCGACCTGGAGCGTCGGGCGCAGGCGTTGCGTGCCGAGCTCGAGCTCGAGGCATTGCTGCTCACGCGCAGCGAGCAAGGCATGACGCTTTTTCGCGACGGAGAAACCCTCAACGTCCCGGCGGAAGCGCGCGAAGTGTACGATGTGAGCGGCGCCGGCGATACCGTCATCGCCTCGCTCGGCGTCATGCTCGCTGCCGGAGCGCCGCTGGAGGAAGCCGTACGCATTGCCAACCGCGCCGCCGGCATCGTGGTGGGCCGGCTGGGCACCGCGGTGGCAACTCGCGAAGAACTGTTCGGATAGGACGCGCATGTATTACGTGGTCACCGGCGCCGCCGGCTTCATTGGTTCGAGATTGGTCGCGGCGCTCAACCGCGAGGGCATCACGGAAATTCTGGCGGTCGACAATCTCGAGAACGCCGACAAGTTCAGAAACCTGGTGGATTGCGACATCCAGGACTTCCTCGACAAGCGCGAGTTTCTCGAGCGCGTGGCGGCGAACCAGTTCGAAGGCGTGGTTGAGGCGGTGCTCCACCAGGGCGCCTGTTCGGACACGATGCAGACCGACGGGCGCTACATGATGGACAACAACTACCGCTATTCGTGCCTGCTGCTTGACTGGTGCCAGGAGGAGGAAGTGCCGTTCCTATACGCGTCGTCGGCGTCCGTATACGGTGCTGGCCGAACGTTCCGGGAGGAGCGTCGCTTTGAGGCGCCGCTCAATGTTTACGGGTTTTCGAAATTTCTGTTCGACCAGGCCGTGCGCCGCCGCATTGGTGAGCGGAGCGCGCAGATCGCCGGTTTCCGGTACTTCAACGTGTATGGACCGAACGAGGAGCATAAAGGGCGGATGGCCTCGGTCGCATACCACGCCTTCAACCAGTTCATGAGCGAAGGTCAGGTGAGGCTGTTCGTCGGCTCGGACGGGTTTGCCGATGGCGAACAGCGGCGCGATTTCGTGCACGTTGACGACGTCGTCAACGTAAACCTCTACTTTCTCGAGCATCGCGAGGTGTCCGGAATCTTCAACTGCGGTACCGGTCGCGCGCAGACGTTCAACGAAGTGGCGCACGCCGTGGTGAACGGCGCGCGCACGGCGCGGGGCGAGCCGGAGCTGGAGCTGCCCGCGATGGTTGCGCAGGGACTGGTGAAATACGTGCCGTTTCCGCCGCAGCTCGTCGGCAAGTACCAGAGCTTTACCGAGGCCGACCTGACGCTGCTGCGCGAAGCCGGCTACCCGGGCGAGTTCATGAGCGTTGGGTCGGGTGTGGCGTCCTATGTCACGGATCTGCTGGGGTCTGAGGCCGCCTGACGCATGAACCGGACCATCGAGGATTTCATCGGCAATACGCCGCTGGTGCGGCTGCAGCGCCTACCGGGTGAGGCGAATCGCAAGAACGGCAACTTGATCCTCGCAAAGCTCGAGGGGAACAATCCTGCGGGCTCGGTCAAGGATCGGCCGGCGATCTCGATGATTCGTCGCGCCGAGCAGCGGGGAGAGATCAAGCCGGGCGACACGCTGATCGAGCCTACGTCGGGTAACACCGGCATTGCGCTTGCCATGGCGGCGGCAATACGAGGGTTCCGCATGGTGCTGATCATGCCCGAGCATCTCTCGATCGAGCGCCGCCAGACGATGCGCGCTTTCGGCGCAGAGATCGTCCTGACGCCACAGAAAGGCGGCATGGAAACGGCGCGCGACCTAGCGGAGCGAATGGTGCGCGAGGGCAAAGGCATCATGCTCGACCAGTTCGCCAACGCGGACAACCCGCTTGCCCACTACGAGAATACCGGCCCCGAAATCTGGCGCGACACCGACGGCCGGATCACGCATTTCGTATCAAGCATGGGGACCACCGGGACGATCATGGGCTGCTCCCGATTCTTCAAGGAGAAGAACCCGAAGATCCAGATCGTTGGTTGCCAGCCCGAGGAGGGCTCGCAAATTCCCGGTATCCGCAAGTGGCCGGAGGCCTACCTGCCGAAGATCTATGACAAGGCGCGCGTCGACCGCCTCGAGTACGTGAATCAGGCCGAGGCGGAGGAAATGACACGCCGCATGGCGGGCGAGGAGGGCATTTTTGCGGGAATCTCCTCCGGCGGCGCCATGCACGTCGCGCTACGCGTCGCGGGCAACCTCAAGAACGCCGTGATCGTCACTATCGTGTGCGACCGTGGCGATCGCTACTTATCCACGGGCGTTTTCCCGGACTGATGTGACTCCGATCCTCGCGTTCGACATCGAAACGGTGCCGGACTGCGCAGGCCTGCGCAGGCTGCACGAACTGCCGGAGGACCTGCCAGACCAGGAGGTTGCCGAGATCGCGTTCCAGCGTCGGCGCGCCCAGACCGGGAGCGACTTCCTGCCGCCGCACCTGCACAGGGTGCTGGTGATTTCCTGCGTGCTGCGGGACGCCGACCAGCTGCGGATCTGGTCGATTGGCGCGCCGCAGGAAGATGAACGGACCGCTATCCAGCGCTTCTACGACGGCGTCGACCGGTATGTACCGCAGCTCGTGTCGTGGAACGGTGGTGGCTTCGATTTGCCGGTGCTGAATTTCCGCGCCTTGGCTACCGGCGTCTCGGCGCCACGTTTCTGGGAGCAAGGCGAGGACGACCGTGAATTCCGCTTCAACAACTATGTCTCCCGATACCACACGCGCCATCTGGATCTGATGGACGTGCTGGCCATGTATCAACCGCGCAATAACGCACCCTTGGACGACGTGGCACGGCTTGCCGGGTTTCCGGGCAAGATCGGCATGGAGGGGGGTGCCGTTTGGGATCGGTTCCAGGCAGGCGAGATCGACGCCATCCGCAGCTACTGCGAGGCGGACAGCGCCAACACCTATCTGCTGTTCCTGCGCTACCAGTTGCTGCGCGGCGTATTTACGGATCAGCGCTACCGGAACGAATGCGCCATGCTGCGCGGACTGCTGGAGAAGCAGAAGCAGCCCCATTGGCAGGCATTCCTTGCGCGCTGGCCGGATACGCCCGAACCTGCGGCCAAGGCGTGAGGCGCGGCGTCAAGCGCGCCGACAGCGCCCCGCCTGTCGAGCTGACCGTCGCCTCGCTCGATGCCAAGGGGCGCGGCATCGCCCGAAACGCAGAAGGCAAGGTCGTGTTCGTCGAGGGCGCGTTGGGCGGGGAGCGGGTACGGGCAATCCGGTTGGAGACCAAATCCGCGTACGACATCGCGCGTACCGTAGAGGTGCTTCGCGCCTCGAGTGGACGGCGCACGCCGCGCTGCCCGCATTTCGGCTTGTGCGGGGGATGCGTCACGCAGCACGTCGACGCGGCCACGCAGGTCGCGGCCAAGCAGCGAGGCCTGGAGGAGAATCTTGCGCGCATCGGCAAAGTTCGTCCGGAATCGCTGCTGCGGCCGATCTACGGCGAAGAGTGGGGTTATCGCCATCGTGCGCGGCTCACGGCACGCTATGTGGCCAAGAAAGACGGCGTACTGGTGGGATTCCACGAGCGGCATTCGAGCTTCGTCGCCGATATGCGCGAATGCCACGTGCTTCCGGAGCACGTTTCGCGCCTCATATCGGCGCTGCGGGAGTTGATCGCGGGACTTTCGATCCGCGAGCGGCTGCCCCAGGTGGAAGTGGCGGTGGGTGACCACGCAACGGTCCTGGTTTTTCGGGTCCTGCTGCCGCTCACGGCCGCCGACGAAGCCAGGCTCCGGTCATTCGCGGAGCAACACCGGACCTGCGTCTGGCTGCAGACGGGCGGGCCCGAGTCTGCTCGCCCATTCCATCCGCTGGAGCCGAGAATGCTCGAATACGCACTGCCGGAGTTCGATGTGCGCATTGCCTTCTTGCCCACCGACTTCACGCAGGTCAACCAATCCGTGAATCAGGTTCTGGTCTCACGGGCGATGCGACTGCTCGATCCGCAGCCCGGCGAGCGGGTCGCCGACCTGTTTTGCGGGCTTGGCAACTTTTCGCTGCCGATCGCACGATCCGGAGCAAAGGTACTGGGGATCGAGGGCAGCGCGCCGCTCGTCGAGCGCGCGCGCCAGAACGCGCTCTCGAACGGCCTGGCCGGGCGTGCCGAATTCGTTTGCGAGGACCTGTTTCGAATCGACCCTGAGCGACTGACCGCCTATGGGCCGTTCGACAAGTTGCTGGTGGACCCGCCACGCGACGGCGCGTTCGAGATCCTGAGTGCGTTGCCGATCGACTGGCCACGCCGCATCGTCTACGTCTCGTGCGACACTGCGACCCTCGCGCGCGACGCCGGGTATCTGGTGCACCAACAGGGCTTTCGGCTCGCCGCCGCGGGCGTGGTCAATATGTTCCCGCATACCGCACACGTCGAAAGCGTCGCGCTGTTCGATCGCGCGCCATAAGAAAGGGCGCCGAAGCGCCCTTTCTCGGAACCGCGCCGGCGGCGCCTGAAGCCGCCTACTCCCGTTGACCTGCTAATGCCATCAGCAGGTGCAGCAGGTTGACGAAGATATTAAACAGGCTGAGATAAACGCCCGTCGTGGCCATGACGTAGTTGGTCTCGCCGCCGCGTACGATCCTGTTCAGGTCGTACAGCAGGAACAACGAGAACACCACGATTACCAGCGTCGAGATCGTCAGCGCGAGCGCCGGGATCTGCAGGAACATGTTGGCGAGCATGGCCGCCAGCAGCGCGAGCATGCCCACGAACAGGAATTTGCCCATGAAGCTGAAGTCGCGCTTGGTGGTCATCGCGATCGCGCCCATGGCGAAGAAAATCGCTCCGGTGCCAACCGCCGCATAGCCCACGAGCTGCATGCCGTTCTTCAGCGCGAGCGCGAAGTTGAGCATCGGCCCGATCCACCATCCGAGAATGCCGGTCATCAGCAGCAAGAACACGATGCCGAGCAGGCTGTTGCGATTCGCCGCGATGGCGAACTGCAAGCCGATGACGGCAGCGAGCATGATGAGCGTGGACGCGATCGGATTTTGGACGATGACTCCGCCCGTCGTCATGCCGAGGAACGCACCCGCCACAGTAGGCACCATGGTGAGCGCAAGCAGCAGATAGGTGTTGCGCAATACCTTCTGCGATGCCGGCGCGATGGCGACGCCCTGCGCGGCGTCGTAGCTCGTGCCACGTCCGGCGGGCTGGTCGTTGGTACGAACCGGTCTAAGTTCAGGTTGCATCAAGGCTTCTCCTTTGGGCTGAACAAACAGCAACGAGTAAGACTACCAGAGGGCGCCGAAGTTTCAACGGCGTCTGGCCGGCACGACCGCTGCCACGTCTTCTTCTTGTCAGCAGGGACGCCCTGAGCGTCCGGCTGCCAACCGGGTTTGAGTAGAATGGGGTCGCGGACCGCATCATACAAGCCTTACGGAGAGTTGGCAGAGCGGTCGAATGCGGCGGTCTTGAAAACCGTTGACCCGCAAGGGTCCGGGGGTTCGAATCCCTCACTCTCCGCCATCGTCCAGCCCCCTTCGGCGTCCAAATTCGCGGCAAAGTCCTGTAAAATCCGCGGTTTTTCGCGACCCTGGGACGACCGGAGCGTCGCGCAGGCACGCATGGCGCTGTTCGTCCAGAAGTTCGGCGGCACCTCGGTCGGATCGATCGATCGCATTCGCAGCGTCGCCCGGCGCATCGCGAAGTGGAAATCCGCCGGCCACGATCTTGTGGTGGTGCCCTCCGCCATGGCGGGCGAAACCAACCGGCTGATCGCGCTCGCCAAGGAGGTCCAGGCCCTGCCCGAGGCGCGCGAGCTCGACGTGGTGGCGTCCGCGGGCGAGCAGGTGACGATCGGGTTGCTCTCGATGGCGCTGATCGAGCTCGGCATCAAGGCGCGAAGCTATACCGGCTGGCAGGTCAAGGTCCTGACCGACTCTGCGCATACCAAGGCGCGCATCGTCTCCATCGACGAGGAGCGCATCCGCAAGGATCTCGCGGCCGGATACGTGCTCGTCATTGCCGGGTTCCAAGGCGTCGATGCGCAGGGCAGTATCACCACGCTCGGCCGTGGCGGTTCCGATACCTCCGCGGTGGCGCTCGCTGCCGCGCTGAAGGCGCAGGAGTGCCACATTTTCACCGACGTGGACGGTGTCTATACGACCGATCCGCGTATCGTGCCGGAGGCGCGCCGCCTCAAGACCGTGACCTTCGAGGAAATGCTCGAAATGGCGAGCCTGGGCTCGAAGGTGCTGCAGATCCGCTCGGTGGAATTCGCCGGCAAGTTCAAGGTACCGACCCGCGTGCTTTCGAGCCTCACCGACCCGATGCTCCCCGTCGAGGCGGAAGCCGCCTCGGGCACGCTGATCACTTTTGAGGAAGATCCGCACATGGCGATGGAGAAGGCAATCATTTCCGGCGTCGCGTTCAACCGCGACGAGGCAAAGATCACCGTGCACGACGTCGCCGACAAGCCCGGCATCGCCTACGCGATCCTCGGCCCGGTGGCGGACGCGCATATCGACGTCGACATGATCGTGCAGAACGTCGGACACGACGGCATGACTGATCTGTCGTTCACCACGCACCGCAACGATTACGCAAAGGCGGTCAAGATCCTCAAGGACCAGGTGTTGCCGCACATCACCTGCCGCGGCGTCACGGGCGATGACAAGATCGGCAAAGTCTCGATCGTGGGCATGGGCATGCGCTCGCACGCGGGCATCGCGGCACAGATGTTTCGCACACTCGCCGAGGAGGGGATCAACATCCAGATGATCTCCACTTCGGAGATCAAGATTTCGGTGGTCATCGACGAGAAGTACACCGAGCTCGCGGTTCGCGTGCTGCACAAGGCTTTTGGGCTCGATCAGAGGTAGAATCGCGTTGCACGCTGTGGTTGCGCAATCAGGAGAGATGCCCGAGCGGCCGAAGGGGGCGCCCTGCTAAGGCGTTATACGGGCTAAACCCGTATCGAGGGTTCGAATCCCTCTCTCTCCGCCAGATGTGTAAACGGCCCTTTGCGGGCCGTTTGCTTTGATTGGGCGCCGGGCTCGTCGGCGCGCGGTCCCGGTCGCGTGAAACCGTGCCGGGCGACCGGTTGCCCGGTGGCACAATGACGCGGCCCGCGGGTTCCCTGCCTCATTTGCGCATGTCTGCCGAACGCATACCGCTCGACGCCAGGGCCTTCGGGCTCATGGTGTTGCTTACCGCGCTGTGGGGGTTTCAGCAGGTCACGATCAAGGTCGCGGCCGCCGACGTATCCCTGGTGATGCAGGCCGCGATCCGCTCCATCATTGCCACGGTCCTCTTGTTTATCTGGGCGCGGGCGCGCGGCATCGCGCTGTTCGGTCGCGATGGCACCTGGGGTCCGGGTGTGCTCGCCGGGCTGCTGTTCGGCGGGGAATTCGTGTTCATCTACGCCGGACTCGGCCATACGAGCGCCTCGCGCATGATCGTGTTCATCTACCTCACTCCCGCGCTTACGGCGCTTGGACTGCACGGCTTTGTGCCGGGCGAGCGGCTCGTGCTGCGCCAGTGGACGGGCGTAGCGGTGGCTTTTGCAGGCCTGGTGCTGGCCTTTGTGGACGGTTTTTCGACGGCGCAAGGCGCGACGTTCCTGGGCGATCTGTTCGGGGTGATTGCGGCGGTCCTTTGGGCGGCGACGACGGTGCTGATCCGCGCAAGCAGCCTCGCGCGCATCACGGCGACGAAGACGCTCTTCTATCAGCTATGGGTTTCCGCGCTGCTGCTGCTTGGCGCGTCGTGGTTGATAGGCGAGGATGGGGTGGTGGCGTTGACGCCGCTTGCGCTCGCCAGCCTTGCCTATCAAGGCGTCATCGTGGCCTTCGCGAGCTACCTCGCCTGGTTCTGGCTGCTGACGCGCTATCTGGCGGGACGCCTCGCGGTGTTCTCGTTTCTTGCGCCGCTGTTTGGCGTGATCTTCGGTGTTTGGCTGCTCGACGAGCCGCTGACGCCTTCGTTCGCGAGTGCCGCGTTGCTGGTCGGTGCGGGCATCGTGCTCGTCAATATGCGCCGTTAGCTCCAGCCGGCCGCACCGGCGTCGCTGCGTCGGCCCGACTCCTCGCGCAGAAGCTGCTCGAGATCATCGCGTCCCTGCTCGGACAGGGCGATCAGCCTGTTGATGTCGTGGCGATGCGAAGCGGTGCTGGCCAGCAGTTCCTCATCGTGCCGGCGGAAATGCTGAACCACTCGTCGAGCGGTGTAGGCCCGGTAGCCGAGCATCTGCATCGCCTGCGCGGCCGCATCGAGCGCCGATCCGAACACCTCGCGCACGGCCGGAACGCCTAGCTCCGCGTACTCGAACGCGTCGGTGCGGGAATGCGCGCGCGCGACGACCTTGAGTTTCGGATAGCGCTCCCGCACGCGCTTGACCAGTGTCATTGCCGCCTCGGGGCGGTCGATCGCGACGATCAGGAGCCGGGCATGGGCGGCGCCGGCGGCCTCCAGCAGGTCCGGGCGCGTGGCATCGCCGTAATAGGCCTTCCAGCCAAAGCGCCGTACCAGCTCGATCTCGTTCGGGTCATGGTCGATCACGGTGGCCTCGATCCCGAGGCCGCGCAGGATGCGAGTCAGGATCTGACCGAAGCGGCCGAACCCCGCGACGATCACCGGGTTCGCCTCATCGATGGCGTCGTCCGCGCGCGGGGCGCTGCGAACCAGGAACCGGGCCACACGCGGATGCAGCATGAGCAGCAACGGTGTGGTGAGCATCGAGACCGCGACGGCGGCGTTCAGCAGGTCCACGGTGGGACGCGGCAGGAGTTGGCTTGCGGCGCCAAACAGCACGAACGCGAACTCTCCGACCTGCGATAGCGCGACGGCCACCAGCAGCGCG
>JBFKUL010000108.1:0-9135 GCA_041635755.1 Burkholderiales bacterium
CGCGTGGGGCTGCGCTATCTCGATCCGGTGCGCGGCGCGCTGGTGAGCGTGCCCTCGACGATGCTGCTGTATTGGCTGCTCGCCTTGTTTCTGCTCGAGCGCGGCGGCTGGAACGCCACCGCGTTCGCGATCTTCGCGCTGGTCGGGCTCGTTTTCCCGGCAGTGGTGACGCTGCTCGGTTTCGAGTCGAACCGGCGCATCGGCCCGACGATCACGGGCACCGTAGCAAGTACCACGCCGCTGTTCGCGACGCTCGGTGCGCTCGTGTTTCTGGGCGAACCGCTCACGCTGCAGGCCGCAAGCGGCACGGCGGCGATCGTACTGGGCGTGATCGCGCTGTCGTGGCGTGGAGACAAACCCTCGCGCACCTGGGCGATCTGGGTATTCGTGCTGCCGCTCGCGGCGGCGGCGATCCGCGGTGGCGCACAGGCTGCTGTCAAAGGCGGCCTCGAACTCTGGCCCGATCCGTTTGTCGCCGGCTTGATCGGCTACACCGTTTCGACGCTCACCATCGTCGCCGCGAACCGCGCCTGGGTGCCGACGCGCCGAAGCGGCATCGATCCGCGCGGCGTGCCCTGGTTCGTGGCCGCGGGACTGTGCAACGGCATGGCGGTGCTCGCGATGTACCAGGCGCTCGCCGGCGGCGCGGTGAGCATCGTCTCGCCGCTGGTGGCGACCTATCCGCTTTTCACGCTCGCGCTGAGTGCCGCGTTCCTGCGCGACGAGCGCCTCGGTCTGCAGGTGATCGCCGGCGTGGCGATCACGCTCGCCGGGGTCTGGATCCTGATGCTGCGCTGAGCGGCGGCCGATGCTCCCGAGCGGCCTGCCGCTGGCGTCATTTCACCGCGATGATCACGAAGTCCGTGCCGGTCTGGACGAGATCGAATTCGACGCTCGCGCCTTCGGCGAGCTATTCGAGCATGCAGCGATCCGGGACCGTGAAGCGCATCGTCATAGACGGCCTGTTGAAGCTCTTGATGGGCTCCTGCGCAAGCGCCGAATCAGTGCGGGATTCAAGCTGCCGCACGACGCAGCCTCCAGAACGCCCGACCGGCGGCTCCGCGCTTGCGCGGAGCGCGCATCAGCAGGTACGCCACTGGTATCACGAACATCGACAGGAGCGGCGCGGTGATCATGCCGCCGACCATCGGCGCGGCGATGCGTTGCATCACCTCACTGCCGGTGCCGCTGCCCCACATGATCGGCAACAACCCCGCGAGGATCACCGCCACGGTCATCGCCTTCGGCCGCACGCGCAGCACCGCGCCCTCGTGAATCGCGGCGAGCAAGTCCTCGAGGCTCTCTTTGCCCTGCCGGAGCCGTTCGTCCCAGGCCTGCTTGAGGTACAACAGCATGATGACCCCGAATTCAGCCGCCACGCCCGCCAGAGCGATGAAGCCGACCGCGCCGGCCACCGACAGGTTGTACTCGAGCAGCCAGAGCAGCCAGATGCCGCCCACCAGCGCGAACGGCAGCGTGGCCATGATGACCAGCGCCTCGTCCACGCGCCGGAAGCTTAGGTAGAGCAGCACCAGGATGATTAGCAGCGTGAACGGCACCACGAGCTTGAGCTTCGCGGTGGCGCGCTCGAGGAACTCGAACTGCCCCGACCACGACACTGAATATCCCGGCGGCAGCTTGACCTTCGCGGCTACGGCGCGCTGCATGTCGAGCACTGCGCCGCGCAGATCCCGGCCGCGGAGGTCGACATATACCCAGCCCGAGAGCCGCGCGTTCTCGCTGCGCAGCATCGGTGGGCCGTCGCTGATGCGTACCTCGGCCACGTCGGACAGGATCAGGCGCTGGCCGCGCATGGTCACGATCGGCAGGCTGCGCAGTTTCTCGAGCGAGTCGCGCACTTCGCGCGGATAGCGCACGTTGATCGGGAAGCGCTGCAGGCCTTCGACCGTCTCGCCGACGTTTTCGCCGCCCACCGCAGAGGCGATCACCGACTGCACGTTGGCGATATTCAGGCCAAAGCGCGCGGCCGCCTCGCGACGGATGTTGATGTCGACGTAGCGCCCGCCGGTCAGCCGCTCGGCGAGCGCACTGGTCACGCCCGGGACCGGCTTGAGCGCGCGCTCGATCTCGCCAGTCAGGCGATCGATGGTCGCCAGCTCCGGGCCCGCGACCTTCACGCCCACCGGGCTCTTGATGCCGGTGGCGAGCATATCGATGCGGTTGCGGATCGGCGGCACCCAGATGTTCGACAGGCCCGGCACGCGCACGGTGCGATCGAGCTCTTCCACCAGAAGCTCAGGGGTCATCCCGGCACGCCATTGACGGCGCGGCTTCAACCGGATGGTGGTCTCGAACATCTCGAGCGGCGCCGGATCCGTCGCCGTTTCCGCGCGCCCGGCCTTGCCGTAGACCGATTGCACTTCCGGAATTGCGCGGATCAGGCGGTCGGTCTGCTGCAGGAGCTCGCTCGCCTTGCCGGCGGACAGGCCCGGCAGCGCGGTCGGCATATACAGGAGGTCGCCCTCGTCGAGCGGCGGCATGAACTCACCCCCGATGTGCTTGAGCGGCCACAGGCTCGCGATCAGCAGCATGGCCGCCACCGCAAGCGTCGCCTTCGGAAAGCGCAGCACACCGTGGAGCAGCGGCCGATACGCCGCGATCAGCCAGCGGCTGAGCGGGTTGACGCTCTCGTGCGGAATGCGACCCCGGATGAGGTAGCCCATCAGCACCGGAACCAGGGTGACCGCGAGGCCCGCCGCCGCCGCCATGGCGTAGGTCTTGGTGTAGGCGAGCGGCGAGAACAGCCGTCCTTCCTGCGCTTCGAGCGTAAATACCGGAACGAACGAGAGCGTGATGATCAGCAGCGAGAAGAACAGCGCCGGCCCGACTTCGATGGCGGCTTCGCTGATCACCCGCCAGCGCGCCTCCCCCTCGAGCGTTTCGCCCGGATGCTCGTTCCCCCAGCGCTCAAGGTGCTTGTGCGCATTCTCGATCATCACCACCGCCGCGTCGACCATGGCGCCGATGGCAATCGCGATGCCGCCGAGCGACATGATGTTGGCGTTCACGCCCTGGTAGTGCATGACGATGAACGAGGCCAGGATGCCGAGTGGCAGGGAAACGATTGCGACGAATGCCGAACGCAGATGGAACAAGAAGATCAGGCACACCAGCGCCACGACAATGAACTCCTCGAGCAGCTTGTGGCCCAGGTTCGCGACCGCGCGCGTGATCAGGTCCGACCGGTCGTAGACCGGTATGATCTCCACGCCTTGTGGCAGGCTCGCTTTCAGCTCGCCGAGCTTGGCCTTGACGGCCTTGATCGTCTCGAGCGCGTTCTTGCCCGAGCGCATCACGATCACGCCCCCCACGGCTTCGCCCTCGCCATCGAGCTCGCCGATGCCGCGGCGCATCTCCGGCCCGATCTGGATGCGCGCCACATCGCCAAGGCGCACCGACACGCCGGCGTCGGTGGTGATCAGTGGAATGGCGCGAAAATCATCCAGCTTCTGCAGATAGCCCGAGGCGCGCACCATGTACTCCGCTTCGCCGAGCTCGAGCACCGAACCGCCGGCTTCCTGGTTGGCCTTCTGGATCGCTTCGACCACCATGGTGTGGGGAATGCGGAACGCCGCGAGCCGGTCGGGGTCGAGCAGCACCTGGTACTGGCGCACCATGCCGCCCACGGTGGCCACCTCGGCCACCGCCGGCACGGTCTTCAACTCGAACTTGAGGAACCAGTCCTGCAGGGCGCGCAACTGGCTGATGTCGAGCAAACCGCTCTTGTCGACCAGCGCGTACTGGTAGATCCAGCCCACGCCCGTGGCATCCGGACCGATCGAGGCTTTGGCGCCCGGAGGCAGGCGCGATTGCACCTGGTTGAGGTATTCGAGCACGCGCGAGCGCGCCCAGTACAAGTCGGTGCCGTCCTCGAACAGCACGTAGACGAAGCTGTCGCCGAAGAACGAGTAGCCGCGCACCGTCTTCGCGCCGGGCACCGACAGCATTGTCGTGGTAAGGGGGTAGGTGACCTGGTTCTCGACGATCACCGGTGCCTGCCCCGGATAGCTGGTGCGGATGATCACCTGTACGTCGGAAAGATCGGGCAGCGCATCGAGCGGCGTGCGCAGCATCGACACCACGCCCCAGCCCGTGACGATCAGCGTCGCGAGCAGCACCAGGAAGCGGTTGGCAATCGACCAGCGAATGAGACTGGCAATCATTTGCGGCCTCCCGCTGCGTTGGCGGCGGCCGGCGCGGCACGCCGGAGCGCGGTGATCCGGGGAATGTCGCCGTCCTGCATCTGGAACTCGATTTCGACGTTCTCACCGCTCGCAACGCGCACGCCGGGCGGCAGCCGGAAATCCATGGTCATCGCCGGCCACTGCAGCGCCGGAATCGGCGGATGCGACAGCGTGACCGCATCGCCTTTGACCGCCTCGACCGTGGCCGAGGTCCGGTGCGGTCGGGCCGCGGGCGCGGCGGACGCCTCGGGCGCTGCGGCTTCGCTGTTCAGGCGCGCCTCCAATCCCTTCAGGCTCGCTTCGGAGTCGATCAGGAACTGCCCGGAGAGCACCACGCGCTGCCCGGCGCGCAGGCCACGCTTGATCTCGGTCAGGTCGCCGGACTCCAGGCCGATCTCGACTTCGACTGGTCGGAACTTGCCGCCTTCCTCGGCCAGCATCACCACGCTGCGCCGGCCGGTCTGGATCACCGCTTCGCTCGGCACCATCAGGGCTCTCGCTTCGCGCGTGTCGATGAAGTTCATCTGTGCGAACATTCCCGGCACTAGGCGCCAGCGCGGATTGGCCAGCTCCATGCGCGCCTTGAGCGTGCGGGTCTGCGGCTCGAGCTCCGGCAGAATCGCCTGCACGCGGCCCTCGAAGACGACGCCCGGAACGGCTGGGCTGCTGGCGCGCACCTTGCCGCCGACGCGCAGCAAACCCACCTGGCTCTCCGGCACCTCGGCGTTGGCCCACACCGTGTCCAGGCCGTTGATGCGGAACAGCGTCATCCCGGGCATCACGGTCATGCCTTCGCGTAGCATCAGCTCGGTCACGACACCACCGAGCGGGGCAAAGACCGTGAAGCGTGGCTGGATGCGTCCGCTTGCTTCCACGTCGCGAATCTGCTCTTCGCTCATGCCGACCTGGCGCATGCGCTGGCGCGCGGCATCGATGAGCGGGGCGAGCTCGGTGCCCTGCATGCGACGTACCGACAGGAACTCCTCCTGCGCCGCGACCCATTCCGGCACGTAGAGCTCGGCGAGCGGCTGTCCTTTGGCGACGCGATCGAGCGTCGCGCGCACGTGCAGGCGCTCGACATAGCCCATGCTGCGCGCCTGCACCACGGCCTGGTCACGCTCGTTGAAGGCGATCGCACCGACCGCCGCCACCTGCGGCGAGAGCGCGCCTTCCATGACCGGCGCGGTACGCAAGCCCAGGTTCTGCTGGATGCGCGCGCTCACCGTGACGTTGCCGGGGTCCGCGTCCTGGGCGCCCGAGTACGCCGGGATCAGCATCATGTCCATGAATGGCGACTTGCCCGGCGCCTCGAAGCGTTTTCCCGGCACCATCGGGTCGTGATAAAAAAGGATTCTGCGGCCGGTGATCGGATCCATATCCCCGGCCTTGAGGTTTTCCGCGATGTGCCGGCGGGAAGCTTTCTCGCCTTGGGCCACGGTCCAGCCCGAAGGATCCGCGGCGGCGGTCTCGGCGATGCCCGCCGCGCCTGGAGCGTCGCTCATGAGCATGCCGCGGCTCATGCCGATCGCGTAGAGGCCATAGCCTGCGGCGGCCAGCACCACGATGCCGGCCAGGCCGGTAAGAACAGGTTTGGGTTTCACGGTCGTTTCTCCAATGTCGTTATCGGAGCCCGACGGCGCCGGCCGCGTGCTCCTCGGGGATGAGGTATTCGAGCTGCGCCCAAAGCGCAGCGATCTCCATTTCGAGCCGCAGATTCTCCAGACGCAGTTCGATTTCGTTGCGACGGGCCTCGAGCACCGTGGCGAGCGCTCCGGCCGTTCCGCGGTAAGCGGCGAGCGCGGCACGCGTGCGCTCGGCGGCCAGCGGAATCAGGCTGCGCGCGTAGTGATCGACTCGGTCGAGGTTGCCGCGCCAGGCTTGCAGCCAGCGGCGCGTCTGCGAGACGATTTGCCGCGCCAGCTCCTCGCGCTCGGCGCGCAACTGCTCCGCCATCGAAAGCCGGGAGGCCAGCTCGCGCTCCTGGCGGTTTTTCTGGTCCCACTGCAGCGGAACCGCGACGCCGATCGAGACCATGTTGCCGAACGCAGGCCCGCGCTGGCTGTACATGATCTCGACCGACCAGTCGGCGCGCTTGTTGGCGCGCGCCAGATCCGCTTCGGCCTGCGCGACGGTCTCCCGCGCGGCGAGCGCGAGGATCTCCGGGTGCTGCGAGATGCGGGCCTCCAGGCTCAACGCGTCGAGGCGCACGGTGTTGAGCGAGGGCGGCGTGCCGAGCGGCCGCGTGGCCTCGTCGCCAACCCAGCGCGCCAGATTCGTTGTCGCGGTCGCAAGCTGGATCTCGGCCTGCCGGATGCGGTCCTCGATCTGCGCCACCGCGGAACGCGCGGCAAACGCATCAGCCTGCGATCCGCGCCCCGCGCGGTACGCGGCGTCGGCGGCTTCGACCTGAAGCGCCGCCTCGCCGGATTGCATGCGCAGGGCCTGCACGATGCGTTCCTGAACATGGCGCTCGAGCCAGGCCATGGCAGTTTCGCGCTGCAGGTTCGCCAGTTGCATCAAGCGCAGGGCCTGTGCCGCATCGGCTTCGCGGCTGAAGCGCGCCGCGCGCGCGTCGCGCTTTTCGGAGCGAGTAATCTCCTGCATCACTCCGATCGAGCGCATGGTCATGAAATCGCGGGTCAGGCTTCCGGCGTCCGGACCACTGACCGGCAGGTTCTGGATGCCGAGCCTGAGGGTGGGGTCGGGTAGCTGTCCGGCCGCCACGGCCATCTCACGGGCGGACTGCGCGGCGGCATCCTGAGCCGCCAAAGCATGCGAGCGCTCCTGCGCGGCGCGCAGCGCCCGCTCGAGCGTCAATACCTCACCGGCGCTGACCGGCTGGGTGACGACCAGATAAGGCAGGGTCCCTGCAACGCAGGCGAGCGCCAATTTGCGAAGAGTCCGTCGCCAGCGGCCGGACGTGCTGCACGGAGAACGCCGCGACGGCGTTCCCAGTCGAGATGATTCCACGGTGCCAACTCCATTCGAAACGAGCGCTCCCGCGCCAGCGGCGAGACATGCGCACACAGCCGCGCGCCCGCCTCAGCGAGCCACGGCGCCAGGGTCGAACGAAGTCAGACGAGTGGCGGTCGCCAGACCCGGGACGGGTCGGCGAGAGAAATCAAGTCCTTCCAGACGGCGGGGGCGGAACGGAACGGCACCGGCTCCGCCACCTTTCGAGTCGAATCGAACGCGAAACCGGGCGTCAACTCGCAAGCCTGGGGGTCGTCGCACGGTAACTCGATCGCGGCGATCAGTTTCGCGAGGTCGCAGTGGCCATCGCCCTTTGAAGCCCCGTTTACCATCGCGGCGTCGGCCATGGCCTCGGCATCGTTCACCGTGTTGAAGGCGAACGCGTTCGCGACCCCGTGGAAGGCGATCGAGAAGGCCACGAAAGACGCAATCAGCAGGCGCACCGACGAATTCCGCGAAATAGGACCGAAAGCCCCCGAACCGCCAGCAACATAGCGGGTCCGGCGCAATGAGACAAGAGCGCATGACCTAAGTTCCGGGGGCGCCGGGCCTTCGGCGGGGACGCCGCCCGGGTCGGCCATGTCGTCTCGACGCTTATCCTGGTCGCAGCCAACCGCGCTTGCGTGCCGTCGCGCCACAGTGGGATCGACCGCCGCCGTGAGCATCGTTTCCCCCTTTTTGGCGGTCTACTCGCCGTTCACGCCAGCGTTAGGTGGCGACTCAGCCGCCGAAGCCGTCGGCCACGGCCACGTCGAGCAGCCGCGGCGCGCCGCTTGCCATGGCCTGGCGCAACGCCGGCGCAAAGTCCTGCGGGTCGACGATGCGATGCGCTTCGACCCCCATCGACGTGGCGAGCGCGACGTAGTCGATCTCGGGCTTGCGAATGTCCATGCCGACGAACTTGTCGGTCTTGCGCATCGAGATCAGGCGCTCCTTGAGGATGCGGTAGCTGCGGTTGTTGGTGATGACGTAGGTGATCGGCAGCTTCTCGTGCGCCGCGGTCCACAGCGCCTGTACGCCGTAGAGCGCGCTGCCGTCGCCGACGATCGCCACCACCGGCCGGCCGGGAAGCGCGAGGCTGACGCCGACCGCGCCGGGCAGCGCGAAGCCCAGGCCCCCGCTTGCCAGGCCGTAGAAGCTGCGCGGATCGCGCAGCGCGAGGAACTGCGGCAGCGTGGTGCTCGAGGTGAGCGCTTCCTCGACCACGACTGCGTCGCGCGGCAGGGTCTCCGCGATCCGCAGCATGAGGAACCGCGGATCGATCGGTTTCTCCTCCGCGGCCTCGAGCGCGGCGAGGCGCGCCTTGTCGCGCTGCGCCGACCAGTTGCGAGGGGCCAGCGCCGCCAGGCGCTCCTTGGCCGCGAGGTGCTGCTTGGCGCCCGCCGGGCGCGCTGCGCGCAGGAGCGTCAGCAGCGCGCGCAGCGTCTCGCGCACGTTCGCCTGGATGGCGTACTCGGTGGGGTGGTTCTTGCCGATCTCCCAGTCGCGCTCGCTGATGTGCACCACCGGCATGCTGGGAGGCAGCGGATCGATCGGGCTGTACACCGACATGCGAAGCAAGTCCGCCCCCAGGCACAGCATCAGGTCGAAGGGCTCGAGCGCCGCGCGCACCTGCTTCTGGTTGCGCGTGAGTGCACCGAGGTAGGCCGGGTGCTCGGTCGGGAACTGCGCGCAATAGGGGATCGGTTGCTGAAACACGCCGGCGCCGACCAGCTCGGCGAGTTCGGCCGCCTCGGCAAAGGCGTCGTGCACCGCGAGCTCCTGGCCGGCGAGGATCACCGGGTTCTTCGCCTCGAGGATCTTCGCCGCGAGCCTTGCGAGCACTTCGTCCGCAGGGCGATTGCGAGCGTCGATCCGCGTCGGCCGGCCAAGGTCGATCTCCGCCTGCTGCTCAAGAATATCGCCCGGCAACGAGATAAAGACCGGTCCGGTGGGCGGGGTGAGTGCAACCTTTGCC
>JBFKUL010000109.1:0-9112 GCA_041635755.1 Burkholderiales bacterium
GGCTTCACCAACCACGCCGAGACCGTGCTGGTGGTGTTCGATCCGAAGCGCGTGGCTTACGATGAGCTGTTGAAAATGTTCTGGGAGGGCCACGACCCGACGCAGGGCATGCGCCAGGGCAACGACGCCGGTACGCAGTACCGCTCGACGATCTACGCCTATGGCGACGAGCAACTCAAGGCGGCGCTTGCTTCGCGCGAGCGCTTCCAGCAGGCACTCGATAAAAAAGGCCACGGCAAGATCACCACCGAGATCCGCGAGGCACCGGAGTTCTACTACGCCGAGGATTACCACCAGCAGTATCTGGGCAAGAATCCGAACGGCTACTGCGGCCTGGGCGGCACCGGCGTGACCTGTCCGACGGGAGTCGTTGCGAACGTATGAGTGCATTGCGCGTGCGCCTGGACAAGTGGCTCTGGGCGGCGCGCTTCTACAAGACGCGCGCCTTGGCGCAGGCCGCGCTCGCGGGCGGCAAGGTCGAGCTGAACGGCGAGCGCGCCAAGCCCGCGAAGGAGATCAAGACCGGCGATCGGCTGGCGCTTCGGGTCGGTGAGCTGCAGTGGGACATCGAGGTGCGCGCGCTCTCGGAGCGGAGAGGGCCCGCAGCCCAGGCGAAATTGCTGTACGCCGAGACCGAGGAAAGCGTCGCGCGCCGCGAGGCAGCGATCGCCGAACGCAAGCTTCGGACCGAGCCGGCGCGCGAGCTGCACGGCAGGCCGACCAAGAAAGACCGACGCGACCTGCGCCGCACGCGCGGCTGGTGATCGCCGGGCGCAGCGTAGCGAACTACGAAGGGGCTAGCGCGAGCGCAAGGTGGCGCGCAGATACATCGAAGGGAGAGGAACGCTGCGCGTGCCTCGGCGTCCTAGGGTTACGTTCTCTCCAGAGCTCGTGGGCACCATGGATCATCGCGACGGATTCGTCGGCAGCATCGGCAACACACCGCTCATCAAGCTGCGCGGAGCGTCCGAGGCGACCGGCTGCACGATCCTCGGCAAGGCCGAGTTTCTCAATCCCGGTGGCTCGGTCAAGGATCGCGCCGCCCTCTACATCATTCTGGATGCCGAAAAGCGCGGCGTGCTGCGTCCGGGCGGTGTCATCGTCGAAGGCACCGCGGGCAATACCGGGATCGGCCTTGCGCTCGTGGGCAACGCCCGTGGCTACCGTACCGTCATCGTGATTCCGGACACGCAGAGCCAGGAGAAGAAAGACATGTTGCGCCTGTGCGGTGCGGAGCTGAGAGAGGTGCCCGCAGTACCCTTCAAGGATCCGAACAATTACGTGCATGTTTCGGAGCGGGTCGCGAAGTCGCTTGCGGCGAAGGAGCCGAATGGCGCGCTGTGGGCAAACCAATGGGAGAACACCGCCAACCGCGAGGGGCACATCGTGAGCACCGGCCCCGAGATCTGGGCGCAGACGAACGGTGAGGTCGACGGCTTCGTGTGCGCGATCGGCACTGGCGGTACCCTCGCGGGCGTGAGCACCTTTCTCAAGGGCAAGCGCCGCGCGATCCGCACCGCGGCCGCCGACCCGATGGGCGCGGCGATGTACGAGTGGATCAAGAACGGCCAGCTGAAAGGCGAAGGCTCCTCGATCACCGAGGGGATCGGTCTGGGCCGCGTGACCAAGAACATCGAGGGCGCGCCGATCGACGATGCCTACCGCATCCCGGACGAGGAGGCGTTGCCGATCGTGTTCGACCTGCTGCGCAGGGAAGGGCTCTGCGTCGGCGGATCGAGCGGCATCAACGTCGCCGGCGCCATCCGGCTCGCCCGGGACCTCGGCCCCGGGCACACCGTGGTGACGGTGCTATGCGACTCCGGAACGCGCTACCAGTCGAAGCTCTTCAACCCTGCATTCCTGAAGTCTAAGAACCTGCCCTGCCCGGATTGGCTCTGATCGCCTGGGAGGTGCCGGCGACCTATTGCAGCGGCCAGAAGATCGGCAGGAACACGAGCACGACCAGGAACACCACCAGCGTGAGCGGCACGCCGAGCTTCAGGTAGTCGACGAAGCGGTAGCCGCCGGGTCCCATGACCCGCACGTTCGCAGGGTGGGAGATCGGGCTGGTGAAGCTCGCGGAGGCCGCCATCGCCACCGCCATCATCGCGGCATGCGGCGAGAACCCCATTTCGGCGCTCGCCGAGAGCACGATCGGGGCCATCACCACCACCAGGGCCGGTACCGGCTAGGCGGCGCTCTTCGCCCCGGCGGTCGGCGCGGCCAAGAGCTCCCGCAGCACGTAGGGCAGGATGCCGCCGTGCTTGAAGTAGTCGACCTCAATCGGCGTGTCGATGCGCGAGCGGACCTTGATCTCCCTCTTCGCGCCGCCCTTGCTCTTAATCACCAGCGTCAGTTCCTGCTGCGGCTGGATGTCATCCATGCCGAGGATGTCGATCTCCTCGTCGCCCTTGAGGCCCAGCGACTTGACGCTGTCCGAGCCGGTGAACTGCAGCGGCAGCACGCCCATGCCGACGAGGTTCGAGCGGTGGATGCGCTCGAAGCTGCGCGCGATCACCGCGCGCACCCCGAGCAGCTGGGTGCCCTTGGCCGCCCAGTCGCGCGAGGAGCCGGTGCCGTATTCCTCACCGCCGAACACCACCGTGGGCGTGCCGTCGGCGATGTAGCGCATGGCCGCATCATGGATCGGCATCTTCTCGCCCTTGTAGCTGGTCACGCCGCCCTCGGTACCCGGCAGCATCAGGTTCTTGATACGCACATTGGCGAAAGTGCCGCGCATCATGACTTCATGGTTGCCTCGGCGCGCGCCGTAGGAATTGAAATCCGCCACCGCGACGTCGTGCTCCTGCAGGTAGATGCCAGCGGGCGAGGTCGGCTTGATCGCGCCCGCGGGCGAGATGTGGTCGGTGGTGACTGAGTCGCCGAAGATGCCGAGGATTCTGGCCCCGGCGATGCCGGCGACCTCCGCCGGCTGCATGTCGAAGTCCTTGAAAAACGGCGGCTCGGCGATGTAGGTCGAGGTCGGCCAGCTGTAGACCTGCCCGGAGGGCGCTTTGATTCCCGTCCAGAGCGGATTGTCTTTGCCGAAATCCGCGTAAAGTCGTCGGAAGGTCGCCGGATCGGTGGCGTGCTTGAGGCATGCGAAGATCTCGTCCGGGCTCGGCCAGACATCGCCGATCCAGACGTCCTTGCCATTCTTGCCTTTGCCCAGCGGCTCCTTCATCAGGTCCTTGAGCATGGTGCCCGCAATTGCGTAGGCGACCACCAGCGGCGGCGAGGCCAGGAAGTTGGCCTTGATATTGGCGTGGATGCGCGCCTCGAAGTTGCGGTTGCCCGAGAGTACCGAAGCGCAAATGAGGTCGTTCTTGACGATCGCTTCCTCGATCGGCTGCGCGAGCGGCCCGGAATTGCCGATGCAGGTGGTGCAGCCGTAGCCTGCGAGATAGAAGCCGAGCTTCTCGAGATATGGCAACAGGCCCGCCTTCTTGAGGTAATCGGTGACCACGCGCGAGCCGGGCGCGAGCGAGGTCTTGACGTGCTTTTTCACCGTCAGGCCGCGCTCGACCGCCTTCTTGGCGAGCAGGCCCGCGGCGATCAGCACGCCCGGGTTGGAGGTGTTGGTGCACGAGGTGATCGCCGCGATCAGCACGTCGCCGTGGCCGATCGCCACCTTGCCGTCCTGCGATGGTGAACGAATGACGTCGGGGGTAGGGCGGTTGTCGACCATCTCCACCACGTCCGCCGGCGCGCCGCTCCTCAGGCTCGCCGCGTTGGTCGTGCCGCCGCCGCTGGTCGGGCCCTTTGCCGCAAGCCAGGTTTCGACGCGCTTCGAGAGCTCTGCGGTGTTCTTGCCGTAGCCGTTTTCGGCCACCGGCTTGGAAAAGAGCTCGGCGAACTTTGCTTTTACCTTGCCGATTTCAATGCGATCCTGCGGGCGCTTCGGTCCGGCAAGCGACGGCGCGACCGTGGCGAGGTCGAGCTCGAGCGTCTCGGAGTAGTCAATGGCGCCCTTCTTCGGGATGCCGAACAGGCCCTGCGCCTTCATGTAGCCCTCGAGCGCGGCGGTTTCCTCGTCGCTGCGGCCGGTGAAGCGCATGTACTCCATGGTCTTGCCGTCCACCGGAAAGAAGCCCATGGTGGCGCCGTACTCGGGCGCCATGTTGGCGATGGTCGCGCGATCGGGCAGCGACAGCGACTCGGTGCCTTCGCCGAAGAACTCGACGAACTTGCTCACCACCTTGGCCTTCCTCAGCATTTCGGTCACGGTGAGCACCACGTCGGTCGCCGTGACGCCGGCGCGCAGCTTTCCTTTCAGGTGCACGCCGACCACGTCAGGGGTCAGGATGTACACCGGCTGGCCGAGCATGCCGGCCTCGGCCTCGATGCCGCCCACACCCCAGCCGACCACACCGATGCCGTTGATCATGGTTGTGTGGCTGTCGGTGCCGACGAGCGTGTCGGGGTAATACACGCCGTCCTTTGACTTGTGCACGCCGCGCGCCAGGTACTCGAGATTCACCTGGTGCACGATGCCGATGCCCGGCGGCACGACCTTGAAGGTGTCGAAGGCCTGCATGCCCCACTTCAGGAACTGGTAGCGCTCTTCGTTGCGCTTGAACTCGAGCCGCATGTTCAAGTCGAGCGCGTTCGAGTTGCCGTAATGGTCGACCTGCACCGAGTGATCGACCACCAGGTCGACCGGCACCAGCGGCTCGATCACCTTCGGGTTCTTGCCCTGCTTTTCTGCCACGCTGCGCATGGCGGCCAGGTCGGCGAGCAGCGGTACGCCGGTGAAGTCCTGCAGCACGATGCGCGCCACGATGAACGGAATCTCGTCGGTGCGCTTGGCATTGGGCTTCCACCCGGCGAGCTGCTTGACGTGCGCTTCGGTCACTTTCTGGCCGTCGCAGTTGCGCAGCACGGACTCGAGCAGGATCCGGATCGACACTGGCAGACGCTCCATCTTGACACTGAGCGCCTTGCCGAGCGCGGCGAGCGAATGCAGCTTGCCGGTGCGCGCGCCGATCTTGAAGTCCCGCAGGGTCTTGAATGCGTCGTGTGCCATCTTCAGCTTCCTCTCTTGGTCTTCGTCTGGCGGTACTGGGCGAAGCTTTGGTTGCGGTGCTCGCCGCTCGCCACGAACTGGCCGAGCAGCATGAACTCGTCTACCGTGAACAGGCCGCCCACGTGGCGGTAGATGCGCGTGCCATCCGGCGCGTAGAAGTCGAAGGTCGGCGTGCCTCGGATCTCGACCGTGCGGGCGTACTCGCTCTCGGCAAGAGTTCGGCCGTCCAGTCCGGTGATCGACTGTGCGCCGCGCGTGTCGATCGCGATCACGCGGAACGACTTGCGGTACCAGTCCTGCACCACGGGCTGGTTGAGCACCGTCTGCTTCATCCTGGTGCAGGCCGGGCATTCCTCGAAGTGGTACATGATGACCATGCCCTTGCGCCCGCCGGCCCTGGCGTCGGCGAGCTCCTCCCTCAGGTCGCCGAGGAAGGGCTGGAAGAAATGTTCCATCGCATCGCGCGTCACCGGCGCGGCGCCCGTGAGCAGCGCAAGAGCGGCTGTCGCCGCGATCACACGTCTCATGCTGAACATGGCGGCGATCCCCCATCGTTGGTCCAGGTGTCTGCGGGCCCGCAGCCGCCGGAGAGCGCGCGCCGAGCTGCTCGTCGCAGCGGGCGATCGGCCCCGGATAGCGGCGCACTTCGTCCATGAGCTGGCGCGCCCGGTGCCGCAGACGCGCCTGCAGCGCCGCGCCCAGTGCGGCAACGGTCTGGGGGGAGGGCGTCGAGAGGGTCATGGCACGACGCTCCTTCATATCACGAACAGATCGACGAACTCGTTGACCGGGGTGGCTTCGAGGCGTTTGGCGTCTTGGCACAGTTCGAGAATAGCCTTGCGCTGCTTCTCCGGAAAGCGCCTCGCGAGGTTGGTCTTGAACTTCTCCACCAGCACCGGCATGCCTTCCTTGCGGCGGCGCTTGTGGCCGATCGGGTATTCGCAGACGAACTCGCCGAGCTTCTTGCCGTCCTTGAACTCGACCGTGAGCGCGTTGGCGATCGAGCGCTTTTCGGGGTCGTGGTAGTCCCGGGTAAAGCCTTTGTCCTCGACGCAGACGATCTTCGCGCGCAGCGCATCGATCCTCGGGTCCGCCGCGATGGCGTCCTCGTAGTCTCCCGCAGTGAGCCGCCCGAACAGAATCGGCACCGCGACCATGTACTGGATGCAGTGGTCGCGGTCCGCCGGATTGGCAAGCGGGCCCTTCTTGTCGATGATGCGGATGCAGGCCTCGTGCGTGCGAATGGTGATCTGCTTGATATCGTCAGCCGATCTGCCGGCCTTTTTGAGCTCGCGGTGAATGTCCATGGCACTTTCGACCGCCGTCTGCGAATGGAATTCCGCGGGGAACGAGATCTTGAACAGCACGTTCTCCATCACGTACGAGCCGAAGGGGCGCTGGAACTTGAACGCCTTGCCCTTGAACAGCACGTCGTAGAAGCCCCAGGTCTTGGCGCTCAACACCGACGGATAGCCCATCTCGCCGGTCTTCGAGATGAGCGCAAGCCGCACGGCGCGGCTGGTTGCGTCGCCCGCGGCCCAGCTTTTGCGGCTGCCGGTGTTCGGCGAATGACGGTAGGTGCGCAGCGATTGGCCGTCGACCCAGGCTTGCGACACGGCGTTGACGACCTCGTCGTAGCTGCAGCCGATCATGTTCGCCACTACCGCGGTGGAAGCGACCTTCACGAGCACCACGTGGTCGAGCCCGACACGGTTGAAGCTGTTCTCGAGCGCGAGCACGCCCTGGATCTCGTGCGCCTTGATCATGCCGGTCAGCACGTCGCGCATCATGAGCGGTGCCTTGCCGTTGGCGAGCGCCACGCGCGAGAGCCAGTCGGCCGTGGCGAGGATGCCACCGAGATTATCCGACGGATGACCCCATTCGGCAGCGAGCCAGGTGTCGTTGAAATCGAGCCAGCGGATCATGGCGCCGATGCCAAATGCCGCCTGCACCGGGTCGAGCTGGAACTGCGTCCCGGGCACCTTGGCCCCGTTCGGCACCACGGTGCCGGGCACAATCGGCCCGAGCAGCTTGGTGCACGCGGGATACTCGAGCGCTTCAAGTCCGCAGCCGAGCGTGTCGATCAGGCAGTAGCGCGCCGTCTCGTAGGCCTCCTTGCTTGAGATCTTGTGCTTGGTGGCGTAGTCAGCGATGCGGGTCAGGACGTCGTCCGGCTTGGGGCGGACGTTGGAAATGTGGCTCGACATGGTTCTCCGCAAGAATGGTTCTGGACGTTGCGCAATGCGCGCATCGCGCTAGCTTTCGCCGTTCGCTTTGAAGGTGTACTCGGCGCCGCCCGATTTCGGGCTGTGGGTCACCTTCTGCGGCGGCGTCCGCGCCTCGGGCGTCTTGTCCCACCAGACCGCCCGCCCTTTCTTCTGCGAAGCAATTTCCTCGGGATGCTGCTCGAGGTACTGGCGCATGAACTTCGTCAGATCGGATTCGTATTGGGCCATAGCGGCTATTTACGGTCTTTGAGCGGCACCCACTTGAGATCCTCGGGGCCGGTGTAGTTGGCGCTCGGGCGGATGATTTTGCCGTCGATGCGCTGCTCGATGACGTGCGCGGCCCAGCCGGTGGTGCGCGAGATCACGAACAGCGGCGTGAACATCGCCGTCGGCACGCCCATCATGTGGTACGAAACGGCGCTGAACCAGTCGAGGTTCGCAAACATCTTCTTCTCGCGCGACATCACCTTCTCGATGCGGTCGGCGATGTCGAACAGCTTCATGTCGTTGGCACGGCCGGAGAGCCGGCGCGCGACGTCCTTGATCACCTTGTTGCGCGGATCGCCGACGGTATAGACCGGGTGCCCGAAGCCGATCACGATTTCCTTGTCCTGGATGCGCTTGACGATGTCCGCCTCGGCGTGATCCGGGTCGGCATAGCGCGACTGCACCTCGAACGCGAACTCGTTGGCGCCGCCGTGCTTCGGGCCGCGCAGCGCGCCGATGGCACCGGCGATCGCCGAGTACAAGTCGGTGCCGGTGCCGGCGATGACGCGGGCGGTGAAGGTGCTGGCGTTGAACTCGTGCTCGGCGTAGAGATTGAGCGAGGTGTGCATCGCGCGCACCCATTCGGCGCCGGGCTCGGCGCCGTGCAGCAGGTGCAGGAAATGCCCGCCGACCGAGTCGTCCGCGGTTTCGCAATCGATGCGCCGGCCGTTATGGCTGTAGTGGTACCAGTAGAGCAGCGCCGAGCCGAGCGAGGCAACGAGGCGATCGGCAATGTCGCGCGCGCCGGGCACGCCGTGATCGTCCTTCTCGGGCAGCAGGGTGCCGAGCACCGAAACCGCGGTGCGCATCACGTCCATCGGGTGCGCCGAGGGCGGAATCCACTCGAGCGCCGCCTTGAGGTTCGCGGGCAGACCGCGCAGCGCCTTGAGCTTCGCCTTGTATCCGGCGAGCTCGGCCGCGCTCGGCAGCCGCTCGTGGATCAGCAGGTGCGCCACCTCCTCGAACTCGGCCTTGTCGGCGAAATCGAGGATGTCGTAGCCGCGGTAGTGCAGGTCGTTGCCGGTGCGTCCGACCGTGCACAGCGCGGTGTTGCCCGCGGGCACGCCCGACAGGGCGACCGATTTCTTCGGCTTGGGCGCTGCGGCGCCCCTGTCTTCGCTCATTGCGCTGCCCCCCTTTTACTTGTTGGCGGCGAACAACTCGTCGAGCTTGCTCTCGTACGAGTGGTAGCCGAGGAAGTCGTACAGCTCGTCGCGCGTCTGCATGCTCGCCACGACCTTCTTCTGCGTGCCTTCACGCCGCAGGGTCTGGTAGACGTTGAGCGCCGCTTGGTTCATGGCACGGAACGCCGACAGGGGGTAGAGCGCGATCGCCACATTCGCCGCGCGCAGCTGGTCGACAGTGAACAGTGGCGTCTTGCCGAACTCGGTGATGTTGGCGAGGATCGGCACCTTCACCGCGGCAGCGAAGCGCTGGTACATGTCGAGCTCGGTGATCGCCTCCGGAAAGATCATGTCGGCGCCCGCCTCGACATAGGCCGCGGCGCGCTCGAGTGCCTTCTCGAGACCCTCGCTTGCGAGCGCATCGGTGCGTGCCATGATCACGAAGTCGCGGTCGCTGCGCGCGTCAA
>JBFKUL010000110.1:0-9006 GCA_041635755.1 Burkholderiales bacterium
CTCTGCTACAAGCTGATCATCGAGCCGCTGCGCGAGCATGAATCGGCGGTGCTGATCGCCACCATCGCGCTCGCGCTCGTCATCCAGGAGCTGATGCTGTTCGGCTTCGGCGGGCATTTCCTCGGCATTCCCTCGACGCTCGATGGCGCGTTCAGCGTCGGCGGGGTGAGCGTCGCTTACCAGCGCGTGGTGATCATGGGGGTCGCCGCGGCGATGCTCATCGCCACCTGGACCATGCTCTATCGAACGCGCCTGGGGCTCGCGATCCGCGCCACCGCGAACGATCTCGAGGTTGCCAGCCTGATGGGCATGAACGTGCACCGCATCGCGCTCGCCACGGTGGCGTTCTCGGTGCTGCTCGCCGCGATCGCCGGGGTGGTCGTGGCGCCCGTGTACGTAGTCGATCCGTTCATGTGGCTCGGACCGCTCGTGACCATGCTCGCCATTGTGGTGCTTGGCGGCCTGGGCAGCGTCAAGGGCAGCCTGATCGGTGCGTTCATCATCGGCTTCGTCGAGGCCATCACGGTGTTTGCACTGCCCGCCGGAGCGTTTCTGAAGGGCGCGGTCGCGCTGTCCATCATGGTGCTGGTGCTGTTCGTGCGTCCCGAGGGCCTGTATGGCGTCGCCTTCGAGGAGGAGGAGCGCTGATGTACTGGTTGCGGCGACTCTGGTCGGAGCTGCGCAACGAGGTCTTCGTCCTGCCGTCGCGCATGCTGGTGCTGGCGTGGGCGTTGGGCCTGCTCGCGCTGCCGGCGGTCTATGCCGACCCATACGTGATGCGCATCCTCACGCTCACCTGCCTGTACGCGATCTTCGCCGCGAGCTGGGATCTGCTCGCCGGCTATTCGGGGCAGGTGAACTTCGGCCATGCGCTTTTCTTCGGTGCCGGCGGCTACGCCTCCTCGATGCTGTCGCTCAAGCTCGGCGTGTCGCCGTGGCTCACGATCTGGGTCGGCGCCGCGGTCGCCACGCTGCTCGGCCTCGGCGTCGGCTACATCTGCCTGCGGCTTCGCGGCGCCTATCTGTCGCTTGCCACGCTCGCCTTTCCGCTCATCGCGGTCGGGCTGCTGCTCGCATTCCCCGGCTTCTCCGGCGGCGAGCTGGGCATGTTCGGCGTGTCGCGGCTGACCAACAACCTGATCGGCAATTACTACATCGCAGTGATCGCGATGCTCGTCCTGGTCTTCGGCATGTGGCTGATCGCCGATTCCAAGTTCGGCCTGGTGCTGCACGCGATTCGCGACGACGAGCTGGCCGCGCGCGCCTCCGGCATCAACACGCCGCGCTACAAGCTGACGGTGTTCGCGATCGCCGCGTTCGCCGCCGGGGTCGCCGGGGCGCTGCTCGCGCACTATCTGAGGATTGCCGCGCCGTTCCTGCTCGAGACCGCGCTCTCGTTCCAGGTCGTGATCTGGGGCATCTTCGGCGGCGTGGCGACGATCTACGGTCCGGTGGCTGCGGTGTTCGTCCTGTTCCCGCTGATCGAGTGGTTCGGCGGCTTCCAGGGCTTCGGCGAGCGGCGCCTGCTGTTCTTCGCCGTGATCGTGCTGCTTGTGCTGCTGTTCATGCCACGTGGCCTGGTGCCCTGGGTACGCGACAAGGTCGAAACCCTGTGTCCGCGCTGCAAGCAGCGCAATCCCGGGTGGCGCTCGGTCTGCCGCCTGTGCGAGGCGCCGCTCTCGGCGACCGATCGGCCGCGCTCCACCGCGCCGCGCAAGGCCTGACCCGCGCGGCGCCCGTGCGCGCCTACACCATTCCGAGGTAGCAGGCGCGCAGCGACTCGTCGTCCATCAGCTTCGCGCCAGTGCCTTCGCCCCAGACGCGGCCCTGCGACAGGACGTAGTTGCGATGCGCGAGGCGGAACACCTGGCCGACTTCCTGCTCCACCACCAGAACCGGAATCGCCTCGGCGTGAATGCGCGAGATGGTGGCGAACACCTCCTCGCGAATCTTTGGCGCAAGCCCGATCGAAGGCTCGTCGATCGCCAGCAGCTTCGCTTCGAACATGAGCGATCGGCCCATCGCGAGCATCTGCTGCTCGCCACCGGAAAGCGTTCCGGCGATCTGGTCCTTGCGCTCAGCGAGGCGCGGAAAGAGCGTATAGCAGCGCTCCAGGCGCCGGCGGGTCTGCGCCGCGTCCCTTGAAAGATGGGCACCCGCCATCAGGTTGTCCAGGACGCTGAGCTCGCGGAAGGGCCGCTGCCGTCCGGGGCACAGCGCGAGCCCACGCATGCGGATCTCGTGCGGCGAGAGCATGTCGATGCGCTCGCCGGCGAACCACACGGATCCATCGAGCACGATGTCGCCCTGGGTGCCGCGCTTCAACTTTTCCTCGAACCGGATCAAGCCGAAGATGGCGCGCAGCACCGTGGACTTGCCGGCGCCGTTCGGACCGACGATGCCGACGAATTCGCCCTGGTCGACCGACAGCGATACGCCGTTCAGGATCACGGCCTTGTCGTAGCGCACGCCAAGGTCCCGCACTTCAAGCAGCGGCATGCTGTGCTCCGGCGGGCGCGCCGCTGCCGAGATAGGCCTCGATCACGTTCGGGTCCTTGACCACCTCCTCGGGCTTGCCGTCGGCGATCATCTCGCCGTGGTCGAGCACGATGACGCGATCGACGATCGACATCAGCTCCTTCAGCTTGTGCTCGATCATGAGCACGGCGGGCCCCTCGGAATGCAGTCGCCCGAAGCGCCCGCCCTTGTGCAGCCGCTTGATCGAATTCACCAGCAGCCCCGAGTCCACCGGCCCGATGCCACCCAGGGGCTCATCCAGCAGCAGCAGCTCGGGCTCCGCCGAGATCGCGCGCGCCACCTCGAGCCGCTTGAGCTCGCCCTGCGAAAGGCCGCTCGCCGATTCGAGCGCCAGCTCCGAGATGCCGACGAACTCGAGTGCATCCAGCGCTCTCGCCTCGACGCGCTTGACCCACTCGCCGCGCGCCCTGGCGCGCGCCGCGAGCAACGGCACCATGACGTTGGCGATGATCGGCAGATGGCGGAACGGACGCATGTTCTGGAAGGTCCCGGCGATGCCGCGATTCACCACGTCCCAGGGCTTGAGATGCGTGACGTCTTCGCCGTTGAAGATGATGCGCCCCTCGTCGGGCCTGAGGATCCTGGTGATCAGGCGAAGCAGCGTCGTTTTGCCCGAGCCGTTTGGTCCGATCAGGCCGCAGATCTGGTCGCGGCGCAATTCGAAGCTGATGTTGTTGACCGCGACCAGCCCGCCAAAGCGCTTGGTCAGATGCTCGACGCGGAAGAACGGCTCGCTCACGTGCAGACGCCTTTTATGGAGCTTTTTGTCAATTTGTCCTGCGCGAATCTTAGCGTAATTCCCATTCACGATACCGCTACAATGACCCGGCGCACGCCGCACTGAAATCATGGCAAGGCACGATCGTCCCGACACCCCGCCGTCGCCTGGCGACGAGGATTTCCTGGCAAGCATGGATCGCGAGCTCAGCGGCTGGAGCGATCCGGCGGAGCGCTTGCGCCAGGCGCTCGCGAAGGACGAGTTCGAGCTCTACTGCCAGCCGATCCTCTCGCTTGCCGGCGCCGAGCGCTTTCCGATCGCCGAGCTGCTGGTGCGACTGCGCGAAGAGGAGGCGGCGCTTCTGCCGCCCGGTGAATTCCTGCCCGTTTTCGAGCACTACGGAATGATGCCGGCGCTCGATCGTTGGATCGTGCGCTCGGCGCTGCAGCGTCTGGCACGCGGCTCGAAAATCGGCAACCTGAGCGTCAACATCGCCTCGCAATCGCTCGACGACGAAGCGTTCCCCGCGTTCGTCGCCGAGCAGCTGGGCAGCACGGGCGTGGCTGCGCGCGCGCTGATCTTTGAGATCGACGAAAGCGATGTGCTCGCACGCTTCGATGCGGTGGCGCGCTTCGGCGCGGGCGTGCGCAAGGCGGGTTGCCGGCTGCTGATCGACGGCTTCGGCCGGCGCTCGGTATCGTTCGCGCCGCTCAAGGCACTGCATGTCGATTTTGTCAAAGTGGACGGCGTCATCGTGCGAAAGCTCGCGACGAGCGAGATCGCGCGCTCCAAGATGAATGCTGTGGTGCGCGTGGGCGAGGTGGTCGGGATCGGCGTGATCGGTGAGTGCGTCGAGGAGCAGGACGTGCTAGCGCGCCTCAAGGGCATGGGCGCCGGCTACGCGCAGGGGTTCAGCATCTACCAGCCGCACCCACTCGACGCGGTGGTCGGGCCCTAGCCAAGTCCTGCGCGCGTTGCGCAGGACGTCGCTAAGCGCTGGCCGCCTCATCGCGCAGCTCGCGCCGCGATACCTTGCCGACATCGGTCTTGGGCAGCTCGCCGCGGAACTCGACGATGTGCGGAACCTTGTAGTCCGCAAGCTGCCCGCGGCAGTAGGCCTTGATCTCGTCCTCCGAAAGCTTGCCCCGTGCATCGCCCTGCAGCACCACGATCGCCTTGATACGCTGGCCGACCGAAGGATCGGGCACGCCGATCACGCCTGCGGCCTTGACCTGCGGATGGGCATAAAGCACATCCTCGACGTCCTTGGCGAAGATTGAGTAGCCCTTGAACTTGATCAGGTCCTTCGAGCGGTCGTAGAAGAGGAAGTAACCCTCTTCATCCATGCGCACGATGTCACCGGTTCGCATCCAGCGCCGGCCGTCGCGCTCGACGAAGACTTTGGACGTGTCCTCCGGGCGCTTCCAGTAGCCTGCCATCACGTTCGGTCCGCACAGCAACAGCTCCCCGGTTTCGCCTGCCGGCACGAATTCGAGCGTCTCGGGATTGACCACGGCGGCGAGCATGTTCGGCACCGGACAGCCGAAAGTGCCCGAACGCGGCCGATCGAGCGGGTTGACGTGGCTCGTGGCGCAGGTCTCCGACAGGCCGTAGCCTTCGATGATGTTCGAGCCCGTGCGCTTCGCCCAGCCCTTCATGGTGGATTCGTGCAGCGTGTCGGCGCCCGAGAGCACCAGCTTCAGGCGCCGCCAGTCGACCTTGTCGGTGTCCTTGTGATCCTTGAGGTACTCGTAGAGGGTCGGCACGCCGTAGAACACGGTCGCCTTGTAGCGCTCCATCGCGGCCAGGATCGCCTCGGTGTCGGGCGTCGTGAACAAGACCAGCAGGTTGCCCTGCGTCAGGCCGTTCAACATGATCACGACCTGCCCGTAAATGTGGAAGAACGGCAGGAAAGCGAGGATCACTTCCTTGCCCTGCTCGAAACCCGGAAACGCGGCCTGCGCCCCGGTCTGCGCCGCGATCAGGTTGAAGTGCGTGAGCATGACGCCTTTGGGGTGCCCGGTGGTGCCGCCGGTGTAGGGCAGCGCGGCGATGTCGACTTTGGGATCGACGCTCACCTGAGGCGGCTTCGGCGTGTTGTTCTTGAGCAGCTCGGGCATCCAGTGCACGTTCGGCGAAGGCGGGATCCGCACGCTGCCCAGATTCACGTCGGAAAAAAGCCGCGCGAGCGGCCCCTTGCCGAGAAAGCGCTTGAGCGCCGGGAGGTACTCGCCAACGTTGGTCACCACCACGAAATCGAGCGGCGCACCGCACTTGGCGACCTTCTCGTAGAGGATGTCCTGGCAGACGACGGCGCGGGCACCACTGTCCTCGAGCTGATAGCGCACTTCGTGACTGGTGTACACGGGACTGATCGGCGTCACGGTCGCGCCGCACTTCAGTACCGCGAAATAGGCGATGATGAATTGGGGGCTGTTCAGCACGTAGAGCGCGACGCGGTCGCCCTTCTTCACGCCGAGCCCGGCGAGCGCGCAGGCGAAGCGGTCGGTCGCCTCGCGCAGCTCGCGGTAGCGGATCTCGCGGCCGTAGAACACCACCGCTGCGCGATCCGGGGCGCGCTCGGTGGCCTCGTCGAACATCTGGGTCACCGTCTTCATCGGTACTTCGACGCTTAGCGGGACACCCTTCTGGTAGTGCTTTTGCCAAGGCCTGGCCAGATACTGCGCGATCGCGTCCATGAACGCCTCCTCTGCGGGATTCTAGCCGCGATCCAACTGCGCGCGGGAGCCGGCCGCTAGAATGGGTCCGATGGATGAGGCAGTGCGCCGCAGCCTCGCGAGATGGCCGAACGTGCCCGCCGTGTTCGGCTGGGTCGCGCTCGATCGGCGCGGCAACTGGCGGCTGCGCGAGCCGGGGAGCGAGCGCTTCACACGCATCGGCAATGCGGCGCTGCGAGCGTTCATCGCCCGCAACTATGGCCGCGACCCGCGGGGGTGCTGGTTCTTCCAGAACGGGCCTCAGCGCGTCTACGTCAAGCTCGAGCGCACGCCCTTCGTCTATCGTCTGGAGGGCGCGCGGCTGATCGATCATTGCGGGCGCACCGCCGGCGCCCTGCGCGGGGCGTGGCTCGATGACGAGGGTGGCGTGGTGCTCGATGCCGGACAAGGTGCGGGCGTACTCGACGATCGCGACCTCGCCGCACTTGCCGAACACTTCGTGGACGCGTCGGGCGCGCCGCTCGGGGAGCGGCTCGCCGCACTGCTTGAGCGTACGCGGCGCGCGCATTGCGCCTTTCTTGCGCTGTCCGGAGAGCGTGTCGAGCTCGGCACGATCGAGGCGCGATCACTGGCGGCGCGCTTCGGTTTCGTTGCCGATCCACAGCCCTAGTCCTGCTCGAGCGGCGGCGATGCAACGCGTTCGCGTGCGGCGGGGCTCTGAGCGCCGTATTGCGTTGCGCGCAAGGACCCTTCGCCCTCGTTGCAACACGAGCCAACCGGCGCGTGCCTCGAGCGGGGTCGGCACAAACCTGTTCGTGATCCGGCCCACGCCTTCTCGTGCAGTGCACCATTCGGCTTCCGCGGCGCCAACGACGAGAAGCTTGAGGTTCCGCGGATCCGAAATGGGGTGCTGGTGCGAGGCGCGCTTGAGCGGCCGCAAATGGCGACGATAAGGGCCGCGTTTCAGTCTGTCGCGCGCCTTGACGCTGTGTGAAAAAGGCCTTTATAATCCGGCCTCTTTTTCGCGCCGGGGCGGCTACGGGTGTGGATTCCGCGGCCGCCCGATTCGTTTCTGGAAACGCAAAAACATGCCAACCGTCAATCAGTTAGTGCGTAGCGGGCGTGCTGCAAGGCGCCCGAAATCGAAGGTTCCGGCACTCGCCGGCGCGCCGCAAAAGCGGGGAGTGTGCACGCGTGTATACACCACAACGCCGAAAAAGCCGAACTCGGCGCTGCGCAAGGTCGCCAAGGTACGGCTGACCAACGGGTTCGAAGTTATCGGCTACATCGGCGGCGAGGGCCACAACCTGCAGGAGCACTCGGTAGTGCTGATCCGCGGCGGCCGCGTCAAGGACTTGCCGGGTGTGCGCTACCACATCGTGCGTGGCTCGCTTGACACGCAGGGCGTCAAGGACCGCAAGCAGAGCCGCTCGAAGTACGGCGCCAAGCGCCCGAAGGCCGCCTAACACCACCGGCGCACAAGAGGACACCATGCCCCGTCGCAGAGAAGTTCCGAAGCGCGAGATCCTGGCGGATCCGAAGTATCACAACACGGACGTGGCGAAGTTCGTCAACGTGCTGATGACGCGCGGCAAGAAGTCGGTCGCCGAGCGCATCATTTACGGCGCGCTCGACTCCATCAAGACCAAGTCGGGCAAGGACCCGATCGAGGTGTTCACGCAGGCCGTGCAGAACGTCAAGCCGGTGGTCGAGGTCAAGAGCCGGCGGGTCGGCGGCGCCAACTACCAGGTGCCGGTCGAAGTGCGCCCGGTGCGGCGCGTGGCGCTCGCCATGCGCTGGATCCGCGAGGCGGCGCAGAAGCGCGGCGAGAAGTCGATGATGGTGCGCCTTGCCGGAGAGCTGCAGGAAGCCGCCGAGGGTCGAGGCGGCGCGATGAAGAAGCGCGAGGAAGTTCACCGCATGGCGGACGCCAACAAGGCGTTCGCGCACTACAGGTTCTGACGACCGGCCCCGAGCGGGGACGCGAGAATACACAAGGATGGGCATGACCGTGGCACGCAAGACACCTATCGAGCGCTACCGCAACATCGGTATCAGTGCGCACATTGATGCGGGCAAGACCACGACCACCGAGCGCATCCTGTTCTACACCGGCGTGAATCACAAAATCGGCGAGGTGCACGACGGCGCTGCGACCATGGACTGGATGGAGCAGGAGCAGGAGCGCGGCATCACCATCACGTCGGCGGCGACGACGTGCTTCTGGAAGGGCATGGATCTATCCTACCCGGAGCACCACATCAACATCATCGACACGCCCGGACACGTCGACTTCACCATTGAGGTGGAGCGAAGCCTGCGCGTGCTCGACGGCGCGTGCATGGTGTATTGCGCCGTGGGCGGCGTGCAGCCGCAATCCGAGACGGTCTGGCGCCAGGCCAACAAGTACCGCGTGCCGCGGCTCGCCTTCGTCAACAAGATGGACCGCGTCGGCGCCAACTTCTTCAAGGTCTACGACCAGATGAAGGCGCGCCTGAAGGGCAATCCCGTGCCGATCCAGATTCCGATCGGCGCCGAAGAGAAGTTCCAGGGCGTGGTCGACCTCGTATCGATGCAGGCAATCTACTGGGACGATGCCACGCAGGGCATGAAGTTCGAGCGCAGGGACATTCCGGCCGAGCTTGCCGAGACGGCCAAGAAGTGGCGCGAGAAAATGATCGAGGCCGCGGCCGAGGCGAACGAGGAACTGATGAACAAGTACCTCGAGTCGGGCGAGCTCTCGACCGAGGAAGTCAAGAAGGGCCTGCGCATCCGCACGATCAACAACGAGATCGTGCCGATGTTGTGCGGCTCGGCGTTCAAGAACAAGGGCGTGCAGGCGATGCTGGACGCGGTCATCGAGTACCTGCCGTCGCCGATCGACATCCCGCCGGTCAAAGGCCAGAAAGAGAACGGCGAGCCCGATGTGCGCAAGGCCGAGGACAAGGAGCCGTTCGCGGGCCTGGCGTTCAAGATCGCGACCGATCCGTACGTGGGCCAGCTCACCTTCATCCGCGTGTACTCCGGGGTGCTGACCTCGGGCGACACGGTGTACACGTCGATCCGCGGCAA
>JBFKUL010000111.1:0-8929 GCA_041635755.1 Burkholderiales bacterium
CGGCGTCGGCCACTTCACCCAGCTCGAGGCGCCCGACCGCGTCAATCGCCTGATCGGCGTCTGCACCACGCGCAGCTAGCGCGGCGCTCAGCCGCCGAGCGCCGCGCGCGCCAGGCGCTCGACTTCGAAACCCTCGCAGCCCTCCGCGCCCGGTCCGCAACCGTTGCCGGCGCGTCCCGCGTCGACCGCTCGCGAATAGTAGGTTCGCGCCGCCGCCTCGAGCTGCAGGCCTTGCGCCGCCTCGGCAAGCATGAAATACGACAGATCGCTCAGGTAGCCGACCCGCATCACCGAGGTGGCAAGCTCGCGCCAAGCGCCTTCGTCGTGCAGCGCCTTCCACTCACCGCGGCGTGCGTTATAGGACACCAGGCAGCCAAAGCGGCACTCGAACACCACCTCGCCGCGCTTGAACTTCTCGAAGCGCTCGGCCAGAAACGTCGTGACCTGAGGCTCGCGCGCGACGCGCGCCGCGTACGCCTCGCGTGATTCCTCGCCGATGATCCGCTCGTTCACCGGCTGGCCGACGAAATGCGGCGCCGGCGCCGGGGGCGCCTGGCGCGCGAGCTGGTAATAGCCCTCGACCTGCGGCACCAGCGCGCGCAGGCGCTCGAGGCGATTCTCGGGCGAGGGATGCGAGGACAGGAACTCGGGCGGCGAGTCGCCTTCCTTGGCCATCTTCTCCCACAGCGTGACCGCGGCGTGCGGGTCGTAGCCGGCGCGCGCAGCAAGCTCGATGCCGACCTGGTCGGCCTCGCGCTCGCCCTCGCGGCTGTTCGGCAACGCGATGGCGAATATTGCCGCCAGCTGCGTCAGCGTGAGATTGCGGTCAAAGGAATTCGGGTCGCTGCGCGAGGCCGTCGCCGCCGCAAGCACGGCGGCGCCTACCTGCAGGCCCATCGCCATCGACATCCTCTCGCGCGTGTGGCCGATCAGGGCGTGCGCGATCTCGTGCCCCATTACCGCGGCGATCTCGTCATCGGTCGCCTTGAGCTTTTCCCACATGCCGCTGTAGATGCCCATCTTCCCACCCGCCATGCAGAACGCGTTGACGGTCTTGGGCTCGTCGATCACGGTCACTTCCCAGTTCCAGGTCGCGCTGTCCGGGCGAAACCGCACCGCCTGCGCGATTAACCGGTCGGTGATCTCGCGCACGCGCTCGACGCGCGGCGTCTCGGACTCCACCTTCTTCTTCTTGGCCAGCTGGCCGATCATGCTGCTGTAGGCGGCCGAGGATTCGCCGATCGCCTGCCTTTCCGACACCAGCAGGAACTGGCTGCGCCCGGTGATCGGATTGGCAGCGCAGCCCGCGAGCAGCGCAAGCACGGCAAGAACGAGCCAGCATTGGATAGAACGCAGCATAGGGATTGGAGTCGTCAAAGCGGAAAAAATTCTACGCTGGCCCCGAACGAGCGGCGGAGCGCGAAGGCGCTCAGCGCTTCGGCTTGGCGCGCTTGCGCGCCTTGCGGCGCCGCGACGAGGATTTCGCCGCCGGGCGACCCTTGCGCCGCGGCCGCGGCGCCGGGTTCTCGATCGCCTCGACATGGACGAAGCCACCGCCTTGGAACATCTCGGCGCGCGGGTTGCCCGGCTTCTCCTTGGCCAGCACTTCGGCGGCAAACGCCTCGCTGTCGTCCAGCGGCCGGTAGCCCAGGCGGGCGGCATTCGAATTGTCATACCACGAGCGGCGGTTGTTCGACACCCCGTACACGATCTCGAAGCGGATCGAGGGGTTCTCGATGCCGATCGTCACGAGCTGCGCCATGTCGCGCGGGCTGATCCAGATCGAAAGGCGCCTGCGGTCGATCGGCGCCGGATTGACATTGCCGATGCGCATGCAGAACACCTCCATGCCGTACTTGTCGGCATAAAGGCTGCCGAGCGCCTCGCCGAACACCTTCGAAACGCCGTAGCGGCTGTCGGGCTTGATGTATACGCGGTGATCAATCATGCGATCGCGCCGGTAGAAGCCGACGGCGTGATTGCTGGTCGCGAACAGCATCCGCTTGACTCCGTTCAGGCGTGCGGCCTCGAACACGTTGTAGCAGCCGACGATATTCGCGCGATGGATGTCGTCCCACGACCCCTCGACCGAGTAGCCGCCCAGATGCACGATCGCGTCCACATCCTTGGTTGCACGCAGCATGTCGGCGAGCTGCGCGATGTCGCCCCGGACGAACCGCTCTTCGGGGGCGAGCTTCCTGAGCGGCCGGATATCCGAGAGGCGCAACTCGTACTTTCCTGCAAGCTCTCGTCTCAGGTGAGTGCCGATGCTGCCGCAAGCGCCGGTGATGAGGACGGTTTTCATGGCTTGAGAAGCTCCTTTCGGGTCCACCGCTCGGCGTTTACCGCGCCCTTTGGAGCGCGCCCACTCAGAATCGCGGCCACCTGCGCCACGGTCTCGAGCGATTGGTGCTCGATCGCGGGCCGCGTTAGCCCGCCGATATGCGGTGTCGCGAGGACGTTTGGCCGCGCGGCCAGCCTCGGCGTGGGCATCTGGTCGGGCGCGCGACCGACATCGAGCGCGGCGCCGGCCACATGGCCCGCATCGAGCGCTCGCTCGAGCGCCACCTCGTCGACCAGATTGCCGCGCGACACGTTGACGAAAAAAACGCCGCGCTTCATCTTTGCAAACGCCGCCTCGTTCATGAGGTTCTCGGTCTCCGCGCTCGCGACCGCCAGCGGCACGACGAAATCCGCCTCGGCGAGCAGGCGCTCGAGTGGCGCCTGTTCGATGCCGGCTTCACCCACGGTCACGTACGGATCGCTCACCAGCACGCGCATGCCATAGGCGACGCCGAGCGCCGCCACGTGCCGGCCGATCGCGCCATAGCCGATGACGCCGAGCGTGGCGCCTGCAAGCTGCGCCCCCATGCGCGCCACCGGCACCTCGCCGAGCTGGTACTGCGCGACCGTGCGCGTCACCCCGCGCGCCAGATCCACCATCAGGGCGAACACCAGCTCGGCGACCGCCGGCACGAATCCGGCGCTCGCCTGGGTCACCAGCACGCCGGCCTTGCTGGCCGCCTCGACATCGACGTTGCGAATGTCGATCGCGCAACGAACGAACGCCACGAGTTTCGGCAGCAGCGCGAACAGGTCGGCGTCGCCGGGCGATTGGCGGTAGGACACGATCAGGTCGCAGTCGCGCGCGGCGCGCAGCAGCGCGTCACCGGCGAGCGGCGTGTCGGCCGGGTTCAGCATGACCTCGCCGAGCGCGCGTAGCCTCTCGAGCGCGCGCGGCCCGTAGTAGTTCTCGAGCGTATCGGGCGAATGGGTGAGAAGGATGCGTGCCATGCGTTGGATTCCCCGGCTTGCCTCGGCGCCGCTGCACCCAGCGCCGCGCAAATTGGCGCTCGAAGCGGCCGTGCGGATAGACGTCCTTCTTGCTCGACTGGTCGAGGACGCGCAGCTTGACGAAGGCCGGCCGATTCTAGGCCAGCGCATCCGCCCCTACAACTGCGTTGCCGCTGAGCGCGATGCGCCGCCCGCGAAACGGCGATGCTGTGCAGGGCGGGCCGAAGTACACTGCGCGCATGCTCACCCCGCCCGGCGCCGACGGCGCGCCAGCCTGGTCGCCGAGCGCACGCTACCCCGATTCCGCGGTGCGCGTGCTCGACGCAAGCTTCAACGCGCTGCGCCTGCCGCTCGCCAAGATCGAGCGTCTCGCCACCGGCTTCCGCTGGGCCGAGGGCCCGGTGTGGTGCGGCGACGCGCGCTACCTGCTTTGGAGCGACATCCCGAATAACCGCGTCCTGCGCTGGGACGAGGAGACCGGCGCAGTGAGCCTCTGGCGCCGGCCCTCGGGCTTCGCCAATGGCGCCACGCGCGATCGTCAGGGAAGACTGATTCATTGCGAGCACGGCGGCCGGCGCATCGCCAGAACCGAACACGACGGGCGCGTGACGGCGCTCGCCGAGCGCTTCGAGGGCAAGCGGCTCAACTCGCCGAACGACGTGGTGTGCAAGTCCGACGGCTCGATCTGGTTCACCGACCCGAGCTTCGGCGTGCTCGGCTGGTACGAAGGCGAGCGCGCGGCGCCCGAACTGCCGACCCATGTGTACCGGCTCGACCCGGCAGGATCTCTGAGCGTGGTGGCCGAGGGCATCAACCAGCCGAACGGGCTCGCCTTTTCGCCCGACGAGTCGCTGCTCTACATCGTCGAGTCGCGCGCGGTGCCGCGCAAGATCCTCGCCTACGACGTCGCCAACGGTGGCAAGTCGCTCGCGCGAAAGCGCGTGCTGATCGATGCCGGGCCGGGCACCCCCGACGGTTTTCGTTGCGACACCGACGGCAACCTGTGGTGCGGCTGGGGCATGGGCGAGGCGGGGCTAGACGGTGTACGTGTGTTCAACCCGGACGGCAAGCTCATCGGCTGCATCGACCTGCCCGAGCGCTGCGCCAACCTGTGCTTCGGCGGCGTGCACCGAAATCGTCTCTTCATGACGGCGAGCACTTCGGTATACGCGCTCTACGTCAACGCGCAGGGCGTGCCTTACTTCTGATCAGCTCGCGTCGCGGTGGCGCGCGATGCACGTGTCGAGCACCTCGTCCGGATCTCGCCGCCACCAGTCGAGCTCAGAGAAGATCTCGACCTCGTGCATGCCGTCGTAGCCTTCGCGCTCGACCCACGAGCGTAGCTTCGGCAGATCGATTACGCCATCGCCCATCATGCCGCGATCGTTCAGCAGGTCGCGGGTCGGGACCCGCCAGTCGCAGATGTGATACGCGAGCAAGCGTGCTTTGCCCGCACGGGCGATCTGCGCGTCGAGCTGCGGATCCCACCATACGTGGTAGGCGTCGACCGCGACCCCCAGCGCGCCGCTTTCATCCGGGTCGAGCGCGTCGCACAGGTCGAGCGCCTGCGCGAGCGTGTTAACGCAGGCGCGGTCCGCCGCGTACATCGGGTGCAGCGGCTCGATCGCGAGCGGCACACCGGCCGCTCTGGCGTGCGGCAGCATCGCGGCGAGGCCCTCCCGTACCTGCTCGCGCGCACCGGCTAGATCTTTCGAACCCTTGGGTAGCCCGCCCACCACCAGCACGAGACAAGCGGCCTGCAGCGTGCGCGCTTCCTCGATCGAGCGCAGGTTGTCCTCGGCCGCCTTCTTTCGCCCCGCCGCGTCCGGCGCGGGAAACATGCCGCCGCGGCACACGCCGCTCACCCGCAGGCCGTGCGCCTTGATCGCGCGCGCGGCTTCGGCGAGCCCCATCTCGGCGATCTGGTCGCGCCACGGCGAAATACCCCCGATGCCATGGCGCGCGCAGCCTTCGATGATCTGCGCGAGCTTCCACTGCTTGCGCACCGTGGCCGTGTTGATCGACAGACGCTGCGGGTGCGGGGCGCTCAAGGCGTCCTCACTTGAGAAACTCGGGCGAGATCAGCTTGGGCAGGAACAGCACCAGTTCAGGCCACATGATCACGAGCATCAACACGCCAAACATTGGAATCAACATGAGTATGGTGTCCTTCAGCGCATCGATCATGCGGATGCCCGCGATCGAGCACGAGATCATCAGGCACAGCCCATAGGGCGGCGTCACCAGGCCGAAGGCGAGCGACACGATACCGATCATGGCGAAGTGGATCGGGTCCATGCCGACCGAGCGCGCCAGGGGCTCGAGGATCGTGCCGACGATAATGATCGCGGGAATCGCGTCGAGAAAGCAGCCGACCACCAGGAACACCGCGGCGATGAAGAAACCGGTGGCGATCGACCCCATCTCCCAGGCCGTGACGCCCGCGAGCAGCGCCTTGGGCACCTGGTAGTAGGCCAGCAGCCAGCCGAAGGCCGACGCCGTGCCGACGCAGAACAGCGCCACGCCGGCGAGCCGCCCGGTATCGAGCAACGCGTGGTGCAGCCCCTTCAAGTCCATCTCGCGGTAGATCAGGATCGAGAGCGTTGCCGCATAGAGCACCGCGATGCACGCCGACTCGGTCGCGGTAAACCAGCCGAAGATCTTGCCGCCGATGATGATCACCGGTGTCATCAGCGCCGGCACCGCGACCGCCATGGCGATGATCAGCTCCTTGAAGGTCGAGCGCGGGTAGGTCGGGTAGCCGCGCGCCTTGGCGTAAACATGCACCGTCGCCATTTGCACCAAGCCGAGCAACAGCCCGGGCACGATGCCGGCGAGGAACAGCCCGCCGATCGACACGGTCAGCAGTCCGCCCCACACGATCATCAGGATCGAGGGCGGCATGATGACCGCGAGCACCGCCGACACTGCGGTAATCGCCGCGGAAAAGCTGTCGTCGTAGCCTTCCTTTCGCTGCGCCGCGATGAAGATCTTCGACTGGCTCGCGGCGTCCGCGGTGGACGAGCCCGAGATGCCGGCAAAGAAGATCGATAGCACCACGTTCACCTGCGCGAGGCCGCCCGGGAAGTGCCCGACGAGGTCACGCGACAGCCGCACCAGCCGGTTGGTGATGCCGCCGACGTTCATCAGGTTCGCCGTCAGCAAGAAGAATGGCACCGCGAGCAGGATGAACGAGTTGTAGGCGTTGAAGGTCTCCTGAATCAGGTTCTGCGGCGTCAGGCGCTCCTCGAAAAAGAACACCGGCAGGCAGGCGAGGCCGAGCGCAAAGGCGACCGGCACACGCAGGAACAAAAGGCCGAAGAACACCCCGAACAGCACCATGCTCGCCATCAATGGCGAGAGCAGCGTAGCGGCGGTCATGGCGTGCGCCCGGCGAGGATCGCGACGTTGTCCCAGACCTGCTCGCCGAGGAACACGATCCAGGTCGCGCCCGCGATCGGCCACGCGACATGGATCACCCACAGCGGCAGCTCGGCGAGCTCGGAGATGCGGTTCCAGGCGAACTGCGTGAACTCGATGCCCCACCACAGGAACGCGAACGAAAAGAGCAGCACGAAAACATGCGACACCAGCTTGAGCGCGGCGCTGGCGCGCGCGCCCATCCTCGGCCACAGATCGACCTCGAAGTGCGTGCCCTCGCGGATGCCGACCATCGCGCCGACCATGATGGTCCAGATGAAAAAGAACCGCGCCATCTCCTCGGTCCAGATGTAGGCCGGGATGAGCGTCGTGTATCGCGAGAAGATCTGCAGGCTCACCGGCACCACTAGGATCGCCACCGAGGCGACCAGCAGCCAGCTGAGCAGACGGCCGTACCACCAGGTGATGCGGCGCCACAGCCCGCGCGGCGATTCGGTTCCGTTCATGCGTGCTCTCCGGGCAAAAGAAGCGGGCGGCGGAGCGCCTCCGCCGCCCGCGCGGGACGCGCCGTTACTTGATCGCGTTGATCTTGGCGAGGATCGCGTCCGCGCCGATCTCCTTGGCGTAGGCCGAGATCACCGGATCGACCGCCTGCTTCATCTGCGCGCGGTCGGCGAACGGGATGCGCTTCAGCTTGCCCGCTTTTTCCATGGCCTCGAGCTTGGCCGCGTCCTCGCTCGACTCGATCTGCCGGCCGTGCTTGCCCGCCTCCTTGCCCGCCTTGAGGATCGCCGCCTGCAGGTCCTTGGGCAGCTTCTTGAACGTCTTGCCCGAGAAGCACAGCGGCCGGATGGTGATCGCGTGCTGCGTCATGGCGAGGTTCGGCCCGACCTCGAAGAATTTCATCTGCTCGACGCCCGCGGCCTCGTTCTCGCCGGCCTCGATGACGCCGTTCTGGATCGCGTTGTAGACCTCGTTGTAGGCGATCACGGTCGGCGCCATGCCGGTGGCGGCGAAGGTACGGCTCCAGATCGGTGCGCCCTGCACACGCACTTTCAGGCCCTTGAGCTCGGCCATGTTGCGTACTGCCTTGTTGGCGAAGATGTTGCGCGTGCCGCCGCCGGCGTAGCCGATCAGCATCACCTCGGCTTTGTCGGCGATCTCGTCGGCGATCGGCTTGAGCACGTCCTGGTCGAGCACCTTGTTCCAGTGATCGAGGTCGCGGAACAGGAACGGCGCGTCGATGAACGGCGCCGCCTTGGAGAAGGTCGACATGTGCGCCGGCGATACGACCGCGTAGTCGACCGCCTTGCCCTGCGCCATGTATTCGAAGTACTGCTTCTCCAGCCCGAGCTCGCTGTTCTTGTGCAGCACGAAGTTCACCGGCTTGCCGTAATACTGCTTCACCAGCTCCTCGAACTTCGCCATCGCCTTGGTAAAGGCGTGGTCGTCGTTGAACTGCGAGGCGCCGTGCAGCGTGATGGTCTGCGCGGTGGCCGGCAATGCGAAGGCGGCAACGACGGCGGCCGCGGCGATACGTGCTACGAAGTGTCTGCGCTTCATGGTCCTTTCTCCTGGGTGATGGACTGCGTTTGCGGGTACGTTCGGTCTTGCGCGCGGCTCAATGCGCCGGCGCGGGTCCTGATTCCTTCACCGTGATGCGCCACAGCGTCCTCGGGTCGTCGGGGTCGGTAAGCGTCGCCGAATGGAGCAGCGACGCGTTGTCCCAGATGACGACATCGCCCACGCCGTACTTCAGCCGGTATTGGTACTTCGTCTGCGTCGCGTGACGTTTCAGCTCGTCGAGCAGCGATATCGCCTCGTCGTCGGGCATGCCCTCGATGCGAAACGAGCTGCCCGAGACGGCGTAGAGCGCCTTGCGGCCAGTGACCGGGTGCGCGCGTGCGATACGGTGGCGCACCCACTGCATTCTTCTCTCCTGCTCGTCGCTCAGCACCGAGGCGACGGTGCGCGAGGCGTTGTCGAGATCGTCGCGATTGCCATAGTGATGCAGCGCGAACAGCGGCTCGAGGGTCTTTTTCATCGCCGCCGGCAGATCGTCGTAGGCCGCATACTGGTTGGCGAACAGGGTGTCGCCACCGCTGCTCGGCACCTGGATCGAATAGAGCATCGTGGCGCGCGCCGGCACGTCGAGATAGGAATAATCGGTATGGAAGTAGGTGCCGGCGTCTGCAAGCCCGGTGGGCTCGCCATTCTTGCGCACGTTCGACAGGATCAGAATATCCGCAATCTC
>JBFKUL010000112.1:0-8859 GCA_041635755.1 Burkholderiales bacterium
GAAGCGCGCGGCGCGCTCGCGATCCACGCGCACGAGGATCCGTCCGGCGCAGTATCTTGCGACGAACTCGCTGTGCTCCGGATGTGGGACGCTCATCTTCGTGCCTTGAGCTTGAGACCGACCTTGGCGACTGCGCCATCGCTCATCTCGCGCACCGTGAGTTCGACGGCGCCGACGTCGACGGCGTCGCCCACGACGGGCTTGCGACCGAGCCGGGCCTCGACGTACTCGCCGAGGCTCGAGCCGGGTCTCACGTCGGCGGGGCGAAGCCCGTAAAGCGTGCTTACGTCGTCCATGCGGGCGTCGCCCTCGAGCACAAAATCGCCGAAAAAGAGCCGAGAGGCGAGCTGCCCCTGGCCCGGTTCGGCACAGAACTGGCGCGAAACCGCCTCCCATTCGTCCTGCGGCACGAGCACGCACACGATGTCGCCGGCCTCGAGCGCCCGCGCGTCCGGCGCGGCGAGCGTCCCGCCGCGCGCAACGGCCACCGCACGCGAATTCGCTGGCAGCCGCAGCGCTTCCGATGCCTGGCCCTGCGCCGGAGACTCGGACCCGACGACGAACTGCACCAGCTCGTAGTCGCGCTCGGTGGGCAGGTGCAGGGCGCTGCGCAGCCGCGGCGGCGTCGCTGGCGGCACCTCCACGCGCAGCCGCCGTGCCGCCCAGGCGACGGTCGAGCCCTGCAACAGCAGCGAGGCGATGACCACCACGTAGGTGATCTCGAACAGCAGCTTCGCACCCGCCAGCCCGGCGATTATGGGAAACAGCGCAAGCACGATCGGCACGGCCCCCCGCAGGCCGACCCAGGAAACGTAGGCGATCTCGCGCGCAGCGAAGCGAAAAGGTGCGAGCGTCAACGCGACGGCGAGCGGCCGCGCGACGAAGAGCAGCACCGCCGCGATACCGAGCGCAGGCCCGATCCGGTCGAGCACCGCGCTCGGCGTCACGAGAAGGCCCAGAATCAGGAACATGCCTGCCTGCGCGAGCCAGGCCAGCCCGTCCATCACGCGCATGACATGCTCCGCCGCATGGCCGCGACCACTGCCGACGATGAGGCCGATCAGATAGATGCCCAGAAAGCCGCTGCCGCCTGCCCAGTTGATCGCAGCGAATCCGGCGACGCCGCCCGAAACCACGAACAGTGCATACAGTCCCTCGGCGAGCCGGATGCGGCGCAGCGCCGCCCGAAGCACATAGCCGAGCAGCGCGCCACCCGCCGCGCCGATGCCGAGCTGGCCCAGAAACATCGTCATGAGCGTGAGCGCGTCCGGTGCCGTGGAGTCGCGTGAGAGCTCGAGCAGCGCGACGGTGAGGAAGATCGCCATTGGATCGTTGATGCCTGACTCGATCTCAAGCGTCGCGCCGACGCGTTCGTTCAGCGCCACTCCGCTGTGACGCAGCACGGAGAACACGGCCGCGGCGTCGGTGGACCCGACAATCGCACCCAGTAGCATGCCGTAGCGCCAATCCACTCCGAGCAGCGCCATGGCCGCCGCACCAACCGTCGCCGCAGTGAGCGCGACGCCGAGCGTGGCGAGTGCGAGCGCCGGCCGCAATGCGACTCGGAAGCTGTTCACCCTCGTGCGCAGCCCGCCGTCGAGCAGGATGACCGCGAGCGCGAGGTTGCCGACCAGGAACGAGAGTTCGAAATCGTCGAACGGAATGCGCCCGGGTCCGTCCTCGCCGGCGAGCATGCCGACAACGAGGAACACCAGCAGCAGCGGGAAGCCAAGGCGCGCCGAGACGACGCTTGCCAGGACGCTGACGAACAGGAGCAACGCGCCCAGCAGGAGGGCAGTATTGACCGGTTCCACGAGCCCGGCCTAGTGCATGCGCATGCGTCGCCGCCGCCTGGCACGCCACGCGAGCGCGACATAGGCGCGCCATCCGAGCTGCGTCAGAAAGTACCCCAGCACCGCGAGCGTCAGGGCGAGCGCCACCAGCCCAACCGCGAGCGGCTTGCCGAGCGATAGCGTCCAGTCGAACAGCGCCTGCATCGAGCCGATCAGGTTCGACCAGTCCATCTCGAAGGGCTCGACCTGCGGGGCGCCGCGGTTGGTGCCAAGCAGCAGGCCGCCGTAGGCATAGGCAAGAAGGTACAGCGGCACGATGGTGAACGGGTTCGTGTACAGGGTTACGACCAGGGCGACCGGAATATTGCGCCGCAGCGGCACCGCGAGCAGCAGTGCAGTCAGGACCTGCAGCGGCCCCGGTATCAGCCCGGCGAACAGGCCGATCGCCACCGCTCCTGCGACCGAATCGCGGTTCAGGTGCCAGAGGTTAGGGTGATGCAGCAGCGTGCCGAAGAGCGCCACCAGTCGGTTGCCGCGCACCGAGGCGTGGTCGGGAAGGTACCTGCGAATGAATTTGCGCGGCATCGGGTCATCCGGCGCTGGGCCGGGGCGTTCCATTCTAGATGAGCGCAGCCGTTCTCGCGTTCGTCGCGGGCGTGCTGCTGCTTCAGCGGCAGGCCGAGTTGCCGACGCTCGCGTGGCTGTGGCTGCTGCCGGTTTGCGCCACGCTGGCGATCTGGGCCGCGCTGCGGGCCGCACGGGGCGCATCGGCATGGCTCCCGCTTGTGGTGTTGCCGGCGTTCGCCGCCGGCTTCCTCTGGGCCGCAGCGTTCGCGCAATGGCGCCTTGCGGATCGGCTCGCGCCCGAGCTGGACGGGCGGGATCTCGAGCTAACCGGCACGATTGCCGGTCTGCCGTCGGCGCTCGAGCGCGGCATGCGCTTCGAGTTCGATGTCGAGTCGGCGCCGGACGGCGTGCGCGTGCCGCGCCGACTAAGACTCGCATGGCACATGGCGTCTCCGAGCGCGACGGTCGATGACGCGGGCGCCGCCTGGGAAATGGGATCGCGGCCCGAACCGGGCGAGCGTTGGCGACTGACGGTGCGGCTGCGCCGGCCGCACGGCAACGTCAATCCGCACGGCTTCGATTACGAGGCGTGGTTGCTCGAGCGTGCCATCGGTGCCACCGGCTACGTGCGCGCGCGGCCTGCGCCCGAGCGCCTCGGGTTCCGCCACGGCATCCTCGATCGCGTCGAGCAGGGGCGCGCCGCCGTGCGCGACCGCTTTGTCGGCGTGCTCGGCGATACGCCCGCCGCCGGTATCCTGGTCGCGCTCGCGGTCGGTGAGCAGCGGGCCATCTCCAACGAGGAGTGGCGCTTGTTCCAGCGCACCGGCGTGACGCACCTGATGAGCATCTCCGGCCTGCATGTGACGCTGGTCTCGGGCCTCGTCGCGTGGCTGGTCGGCTACGGCTGGCGGCGTCTGCCTCGGCTGTGCGAGGCGTTGCCGGCACGCAAAGCCGCGGCGGCAGCCGCGATTGCGGCCGCACTCGGCTACACGCTGCTTGCCGGATTCGCAATTCCTGCGCAGCGCACCTTTCTCATGGTCACGGTGGTGGCGTTGGCGCTATGGGCCGGCCGCATTGCGGCGCCTGCGAGGACGCTCGCATTGGCGCTCTTTACGGTGGTGCTCGCCGATCCCTGGGCGGTGCTCGCGCCAGGCTTCTGGCTCTCGTTCGGCGCCGTGGCGCTGATCTTCTACGCGTTCGCGGGCGCAAGCGCGCCCGAGCCGCGGCCCCTCCAATGGCTGCGCGTGCAGTGGGCCATCACCGCCGGGCTGGCTCCGGCGGCGTTGTTGCTCTTCGCACAGGTCTCGGTGGTGGGCCCGCTCGCCAACGCGGTGGCCATACCCTTGGTGTCGGCGGTGATCACGCCGCTCGCGTTGCTTGGCGCTGCGCTGCCGATCGAGGTCGTGCTCATCGCCGCCTCGGTGCTGGTCCAGTGGCTGCTCCAGCTGCTCGAGTGGTGCGCGTCGCTGCCGCTTGCGCTGTGGGAGCAGCAGGTGCCGACGCTGTGGTCGGTGCTGCTGGCCTTGCTCGGTGTCGCCTGGCTGGTGGCGCCGCGCGGTGTGCCCTGGCGCGCCACCGGCGTCCTGCTGATGCTGCCCGCACTGATGCTGCCCGCTGCCGTACCGCCGCGCGGCGAGGCATGGATCACCGTGCTCGATGTCGGCCAGGGCCTGGCCGTACTGGTGCGCAGCGAGACGAGAGCGCTGCTCTACGATGCCGGACCGGCCTATGGACCGCAAAGCGACAGCGGCGCGCGCGTCATCCTGCCGGTGTTGCGCGCGGCAGGCGTGACGCGGCTCGACGTGCTGCTCCTCACGCACCACGACCTCGATCACGTTGGCGGTGCCGGGAGCGTGCTGGCGGGCATCGAAACCGATTTGATCCTGTCGTCGTTGCCCTCCAGGCACGCGCTGCTTGGGCTCGCGCCGCAGCGGCGCCGGTGCGTCGCGGGCGAGCAGTGGGAATGGGACGGCGTGCGCTTCGAGCTGCTGCACCCGGGGCACCGAGACTATGTAGCGTTGCGTCGCGCGAACGATCTGTCCTGCGTGCTGCGCGTGAGCGCCGGGCCGCACGCCGTGCTGCTGACCGGCGACCTGGAGCGCGCAGGCGAAGCCGCGCTCGTCGCGCGCGGGGCCGGTGCGTTGCGCGCCGACGTGCTACTCGTGCCTCACCATGGCAGCCGCACCTCGTCGAGCGTCGAGCTGCTTGCCGAGGTGGCGCCGAGCTGGGCCGTGATCGCCGCCGGCTACGGCAATCGCTTCGGCCATCCCAGCGCCGAGGTGCTCGAGCGCTACCGCGCCCGACAAATCGAGCTGCTGCGCACTGACCGGGCCGGCGCCGTGAACGTGCGCCTGAGCGCCACGCAGCTCGTCATCGACGGCGAGCGCGCTCGACATGCGCGCTACTGGCGCGCACGCTGATTCGCGAGGGTTGATGCGACGCCTATAATACCGGTGCGGGGCCCCCCGCGACGACCTACCTGGAGGACATCATGGCCAAGAAGAGTGGAGCAGCGGTCTATCGTGTGACGGAAGTCATCGGCACCAGCTCGCAATCCTGGGAGGATGCCGCGCGCAAGGCGGTTGCAACAGCCTCGCGCTCGCTGCGCGATCTGCGCGTCGCGGAAGTCTCGAAGCTCGACCTCAAGATCGAGAACGGCAAGGTCACCGCATTTCGCACCCGGCTGTCGTTGTCGTTCAAATACGAGAACTAGGAAGGTGGCGCGCCCGGACGCGCCTTTTACAGCGGTGGTGCGCGTTCGCGGTGCGCAGGAGCACCTGCAGGCGTTTCGCGAGCGCGTGCGCTGGCTGCTGGTGCGAGACCTCGACGCGGAGCGCTATACGGAGCACCATGGCGACGACGCGCTCGAGTACCGGTTTGCGCTCTCGAAGGGCGTGCCGTTCCCGGTTTTCGCTACCGCATCCAGCGAGTTTCCGGGCATGCGTGTCGAGGCCGAGTGGCGCAACGAGACGCGCGCGCTCGCCGGGCGTGCGGTCATCGAGCAGGGGCGCGTGCTCGAGAACAGCACCGAGACGCTCGGGGAACATGCGCTTGGCGTCGACGTCACGGTCGGCGCGGACGGCGCGCTGCACCTCGCACTTGCCTGTCGCGACCAGGACGACGCGATTGTCGGCTACGCGGCGAGCGCCGCGCGCCATGCGTTCTTTCGCTACGCGCCACGCGAGCGGCGACTGCGTGTTTCGGAGAACGCCGGCGAGCGCTGGACGATCGAGGTGCGGTTCGATGTCGTCGGCCGGCGCGAGGCGTCGGAAGCGATCGACGCCGCGCTCGGCGACGCGCTCGAGCCCCTCGAGTCCCTGGCCCTCGATTTTGCGGCGCAATGGCTCTGGTATGACGAATCCTCGCCCGAGGAGACGGTGCTCGAGCGTTCGCGCTACGCCGATTACGGCTACGCGGTGCGCGGTGCGAACGTGAGATCCGCGGCCTTGGCGCGATTGCGCGCCGCCGGGGCACGCGAGGATGGCACGCTGCGCTACTCCAACCTGGACGCAGGCGGCCAGGCTGCGCGAGCCGCGCTGCTCGCGGGCTGGCTGCAAGCAGGCGGCGAGGCCTGAACATGGACATCGAGTGCCGGCGCCGCTCGGTGCAGTGCGCGTCGCTTCGGGGATTGCATCGCATCGCCTATCTCGAGTGGGGCGACGCGCGCAACCCGGACGTGCTGGTCTGCGTGCACGGCTTGACGCGCTGCGCGCGCGATTTCGACGATCTCGCGCGCACCCTTGCGAGCCGTTATCGCGTCGTTTGCCCCGACATTGCCGGTCGCGGCGATTCGGACTGGCTTGCCGACCCGATGCTCTACGCATTGCCGCAATACGTCTCGGATATGGTCACGCTGATCGCCCGCCTGGATGTACCGGCGGTGCATTGGGTCGGGACGTCGATGGGCGGGCTGATCGGCATGGCGCTCGCGGCGCAGAAAGGTACGCCGATCGGGAAGTTGGTGATCAATGATGCGGGACCGGTAATCGGTAGGGCGGCGCTCGAGCGCATCGGCACCTACGTCGGCCTGGCGCCGACGTTTCAAAGTCTCGATCAGGCCGAGCAGTACGTGCGGACCGTATCCGCCCCGTTCGGCCCGCATAGCGATGCGCAGTGGCGTTTTCTCGCCGAGGTCGTGGTGCGCAAGAACGAGGACGGCCGCTACCATATGCATTACGATCCGGCGATCGCGGAGCCGTTTCGCCGGCAGATGCCCGAAGGCGACCTTGAAATGTGGCCGCTATGGGACGCGGTGCGCTGCCCGACGCTGGTCCTGCGCGGCGAGTTCTCGGATCTGCTGTCGCGCGAGACCTGCCGCGAGATGGCCAGGCGTGGCCCGCAGGCGAGGGTCGAGGAGATTCCAGGCATCGGGCACGCGCCGACGCTCATGTTCGAGGAGCAGATCGCGCTGGTGCGCGAGTTCCTGCTGGCGCCGTAGCGGCGCTAGTCGCGCGGCGGCGGCTCGGCCTCTGGCACCGCGTCCGTGCCTTGAGGGTTCTTCTTTTGCTGCTTGCGCAGGCGCTTCTCCTCCTGCTTGCGCTTCTTCGCCAGGTCGCGCTGTCGCTTTTCGAATCCATAGTTGGGCTTGGCCAAGGTCGGTTCCTCGTATCGTTTGGGTCCCGGGGCCAGTCTAACCCTTCGCTGCCGCCCGCGCGAACGCAGGGATCTGGACTGTGGTCTCGTCTTGGCGCTGGACCGCGGCAGCCAACGCGAAGTCGTTCTGCGCGTCGACCACGATCAGGCAGGCGTCCAGCGTGCGTTCCCTTCTCTCGGGCGCCCCTCTCTAGAGCCGGATACCACCGAAGCGTTTGCGGAACGTCGCCTCAAGCCTGGGGTGCGCGCTGTCCGCGGTGCGCAGATGCTCGCGCAAATAGGCTTCGGAGGCCGGCGCAAGCGCGCGGTAAAGCGCTGCGGCAAGTGCGTGCGCGCCCGCGCCACGCCAATCGGGCGGCAGGAGGCCTGGCGGCAACTCCGGGTCGCGCAAGAGCAGGCGCCGATACTCATGGATCAATACCGTGCGAAGTTGAAATGCTAGCGGCGGGGTTGTTGCGCGCGCTGCCCTGCCCAGGGGTTCGAATCGTCGCGTAAACGCGGCGTACGCCGCTGAGAGCTCCGCGAGATTCCAGGCTTCCGCGACCAGTGTCTGTGCCGGCGCGAGCGCCCCGTCGGGCGCGCCGTGAAACGCCGCCAGTTTGGCGCCGAGCTGCGGAAAGTCCTCGCTTTCGAGCGCACGCAGCGCCGCCGCAAGGTCTGCGCTCGGGTGCAGATAGACACCGCTATTGAGCTGTCCGAATCCCTGGTAGGCGAGCGTGCGACGCAGGTGCTCGCGCTCCGGTGCGCTCCAGTTTCCTGGCAGCGTCAGCACGAGTCGCCATCGACCATCCCAGTCCGGGCGCGCCGCCGAGTAGATATGGCGCGCCGCGCCCTCAAACTGGCGCCGACCGAAGTCGGTCAGCGTGTAGTCGCTGCGGCGGCCGAGCGTTTCGGCACGCAGCCAGCGCTCCTGGGTCAGCCGGTACACCGAGGTGCGCACAAGACGCTCGGAGACGCCGAGCGGGGCAAGCAGCTGGATCAGCGAGCCGAGCCAGACGCGGCCGCCGTGGGGGGCAACCGCATCGCCGAACAGCGTGATGATGAGCGACGCGGCACGAGGCTGCGGGCGGTCGCGAAACTTGACCAGCAGACGTCGGGCAGCAGCGGAGGCCATCTGTTAAATGATACAGAAATATTGACGTGCATCAAATATTCTGTATCATAAAGAGCGGTCCCTGGAGCGAGGAAAGGAAGGGCGTGTACACACAGTCGATGGATCTGCCGGGTCAGGTCGTGCAGGGCGCCGGCGACGAGGGCCCGCAGGCCGAGCGCTTTCAGGCGCGCGTCGACGCCGACGCCCGCATCGAGCCGCGCGACTGGATGCCCGAGGCGTACCGCAGAACGCTGGTGCGCCAGATCTCGCAGCACGCGCACTCCGAAATCGTCGGCATGCTGCCCGAGGGCAACTGGGTGACGCGCGCGCCGAGCCTCAAGCGCAAGGCGATCCTGGTGGCGAAGGTTCAGGACGAGGCCGGGCACGGCCTGTATCTGTATTCCGCTGCCGAGACGCTCGGCGTGTCGCGCGAGCAGCTGGTCGAGCAACTACTCGCAGGCAAGGCCAAGTACTCATCGATCTTCAATTACCCGACGCTGACCTGGGCCGACATCGGCGCCATTGGCTGGCTGGTGGACGGCGCGGCGATCATGAACCAGATCCCGATCTGCCGCTGCTCCTATGGACCTTACGCGCGCGCGATGATCCGCATTTGCAAGGAGGAGTCGTTCCATCAGCGCCAGGGCTTCGACATCATGCTGGCGATGTGCCGCGGCACGGCGGAGCAGAAAGCGATGGCGCAGGACGCGCTCAACCGCTGGTGGTGGCCCTGCCTGATGATGTTCGGTCCACCGGACAAGGACTCGACGCATTCGGCCCAGTCGATGAAATGGAAGATCAAGCGCGTCTCGA
>JBFKUL010000113.1:0-8855 GCA_041635755.1 Burkholderiales bacterium
ATGGCCGCGACGTTGATGCCGCCTTCGCCCTGGATCGGCTCGACCAGCACCGCCACGACGCTCTTGTTCACTTCGGCGACCCGCTCGATTGCGCCCAGATCGTTGTGCGGCACGCGCACAAATCCCGACACCAGCGGCTCGAAGCCGGCGTGCACCTTGCGGCTTCCGGTCGCCGAGAGTGTGGCGAGGGTGCGGCCGTGGAACGACTTCTCCATGACCACGATCGCGGGCTCCTTGACGCCTTTTTCGTGACCGTACTTTCGCGCGATCTTGATCGCCGCCTCGTTCGCCTCGCAGCCGGAATTGCAGAAGAAAACCTCGTCGAGCCCGGTGATCTCGGCGATGCGGTCGGCCGCCGCCTCCTGCGCCGGAATGCGGAACAGGTTGGAGGTGTGCATGACGCGGCCGATCTGCTCGTTGAGCGCGCGCACCAGCTTCGGATGCGCGTGGCCGAGCGTATTCACGGCGATGCCGGCGAGCGCGTCGAGGTACTTGTTGCCGCTTTCGTCCCAGAGCCAGACGCCTTCGCCGCGCACGAAGGCGACCGGCTGGCGGGCATAGGTGTTCATGACGTGCGACATGGCGCGTTCTCCAACGAAAAAACGCAAAACGGCGGCCCCCGCCGCCGTTTTCCTCGACCCGGCGGCCCCCGCCGCCGTTTTCCTCGACCCGGCGGCTCAGTCCGCCGTTTTTTTGAATGCTATCACAGGCCCGAAAGAGTGGTCACTTGATCCGGCGGAGTGTTTTCTCCTCCTGTGCCGTGAGCACCCGAATGCATGGCAGGTAGCCCTCGTGCACGATGCCGTGCAACTCCATGCGCTTGTGCGATCGCAGCAACTCGCCCAGATAGTCGACGATGTTCGCGGTGATCAGCTGGCCCGGCACCAGCACCGGGATGCCCGGGGGGTAGGGCACGATCTGGTCGGCGCATACTCGTCCGGCGATCGACTTGTTGACCTGCTCGCGATCGTCGAAGATCGGGACGAGCTCGCCACCGCAGTAGTAAGCGTCGCGTGGCAGGAAGCGCAGCTTGGTGAAGCCCGGGATCTCCGGCGTCTGCACCAAGCGCCGCGGCGCGCGTCCCTCGCGCGCGATGCGCATCAAGGCGTCGTACAGGCGCGAGGTCTTGGAGCGCGTCGTGCCGATGGTGAGCAGCAGGGTCAGCGTGTTGAAGGTCGATTTCTCAGTCTGAATGTTGTAGCGCTCGAACAGCTCCTTCTGCAAGTCCTCGACGGTGTAGCCGCACCCCGAGATGTCGATCGTGATCTTGGTCGGGTCGAGCCGGATGCCGTCGTCCTTCACTTCCTCGGGCAGCAGATCCGCAAGCTCGAGCACGCGAAACACCCCGGTGGAGTTGATCTGCTCGCGCAGCTCCTTGGTGAGCGTGAGCGTGCGCGAGAGCAGCTTGTAGCCTTCCATCACCGCCTGCTTTCGCGCCACGTCCAGGCTCGCGATCATCGTGTACTGCGGGCTGGTCGAGGTATGCATGTTGAAGTTCTCCCGGAACAGGTGCTGCCTGAAATCCGGGTCGTTCACGTGGATCATCGAAGCCTGCGAGAACGCCGACATCACTTTGTGCGTGGACTGGGTGGCGTAGTCCGCGCCGGACTCGAGCGCCGTCGGGCGAAACTCCGGGTGGAAGCGCGCGAAGCCGTACCAGGCTTCGTCGATGATCACCTTGATGCCTTTCTCGTGCGCCGCCTCGATGATGGGCGCGAGGTCGTAGCGCAGCCCGTCATAGGTGCATGAGGTCAGGATCAGTGCCTCGGCGTCCGGGTGCTTCGCGATCGCCTCGAACAGCGTCTTCTTCGGAATCGGCCCGTACAGGCCGTACTTGCGGTTGAGCGCACTGTTCAGGTAGACCGGGCTTGCGCCCGAGAGCACTACCCCGTGATGCACGCTCTTGTGGCAGTTGCGGTCGAGCAGCAGCTTCTCGCCCGGCGCGAGCAGCGTCTGGAAGATGACCTTGTTCGCGGTCGAGGTGCCGTTGGTCGCGAAGAAGGTCTTGCGCGCGCCGAAGGCCTTGGCGGCCATCTGCTGCGCCTCCTGGATTACGCCCTTGGGCTCCATCAGTGAGTCGAGCATCGGCACCGACACCGACAGATCGGCATCGAACACGTGCTCGCCCATGAACTCGTAGAAGTCGTTCACCCAGGGGCTGCCGCGCAGGCTCTCGCCCGACGAGTGGCCCGGCGTGTGCCACTGGTCCTTCGCCATCCAGACGTAGTTCTTGAGCTGATCGTAGAACGGCGTCCGCGAGTTTTCCTGGATCTGCGCGTTGAGGATCCGGTAAATGCCGCGGTAGTCGCGCTCCTCGCGATAGAAATAGCCGTCGACCGCCTCGGTGAACAGGGCGTCGACCACATCGTCTTCCTTTTCCTGCGCGATCAGGATGTAGACCGAGATCTCGGGACGAAAGCGCGTGATCCGCTGCACCAGCTCGAGCGCCGACATTTGCAGCTTCTTCTTGCGGCCGCCGTTGCGCCGGTTGCCCGACAACGTGTAGAGCGTGTCGTCGACCAGCACCGCCTGCAGGTCGCCGTCATTCTCGATCGCGGTGAGCGCTTCGTTCGCGGTGGTGACCCCGCTGAAGGTCATGCCAAGCGGATTGTCGAGCGCGCGCGCTGCGGCGTTCAGGCCCTTGACGAACTCGCGCAGCACGAGGCTTTCGTCGTTGATGACCAGGATGCGGCTGACGGGCTTGACCATCCTAAGAATCGGGCGAGAAGCGTGCGGGGGCGGGCTCGAAGCCGCGTAAGGTGAGACAAAAGTCCGTGTAATGCAAGGGAAAATTCGCTGTCGCGGCGGCGCGGCGGAAATTCGCCATTGCTATAATCCGGCGCGCCCCTTCATCCTGATTTCTGCGCCCGCCTTCATGCCCGATTCCTCGGACGAGTTTGTCATCGTCGGCACTACCGCCGAGGGCAAGCCGTTCCGACCCGGCGACTGGGCCGAGCGTCTGTGCGGCGTACTGGCGGAGTTCGGCGGCGATGAGCGGCTGGAATACTCGCCCCACGTGCATCCTACGACCATCGATGGCGTGACCGCGGTCGTGGTGGGTGCGGGGCTGCGCAAAATCGAGCCCAAGGCCTATCGGTTCCTGGTCAACTTCGCGAAGGACAACGCGCTGCAGGTGATCGCCGGGCGGCCGAAAAAGTCGGCGCCCGCGGGAGGCAAGAGGTCTGGGGCGAAAAAACATGCCGCGCAGGGCGGCCGCTAGAGAACTCGCAGCGAGGAGCGCGTGCGGCGTGCCCGCCCGCAGCGCGTTATTGCATCGCCTTGATGGCTCGCGCGAGGCGGCTCTTGTGCCGGTCAGCGGCGTTCGAGTGCAGGATGCGCTTGGAGGCGACGCGGTCGATCACGCTCTGCGAGCGCTCGAGCTCTTTCGCGGCGGCGGCCTTGTCGCCGGCGCTGACAGCCTTCTTGACGTTCTTGATGGCGGTGCGCACGGCGGTGCGCATGCTCATGTTGTGGGCGCGGCGGATCTCCGCCTGACGGGCGCGCTTGCGCGCGGATGCGATGTTGGCCATGGGCCTCGAGCCGGGTCGAAAAAGGGGCGCATGGTAGCAGCTAAGGGCCCGCCGCGCAATGCAAAAACGGCTTGTGGGGCGGCCCGCCCTGGGAGCCGGGCGGCATGAATCTGCTGCGGGCGCTGGCCACCGTCAGCAGCATGACCTTCCTCAGCCGCGTGCTGGGGTTCGTGCGCGATTTCTTTATCGCGCGGCTGTTTGGCGCCGGACTGGCGAGCGACGCCTTCTTCGTCGCCTTTCGCATTCCCAACCTGCTGCGGCGCCTGTTCGCCGAAGGCGCGTTCTCGCAGGCCTTCGTACCGATATTGTCGGAGACCAAGAACCGCGCTTCGCCCGAAGACACCCGCGCGCTGGTCGATTGCGTCGCAACGGTGCTGTTCGTGGCGCTGATGGTGGCCGCCGCGCTCGGCGTCGCCGGCGCGCCGTTCATCGTCTACGTCTCGGCGCCGGGCTTCGCCGCCGATCCGGAGAAGTTCGGCCTGACCGTGACGCTGCTGCGCATCACCTTTCCGTACATCCTGTTCATTTCGCTGGTGGCGCTTGCGGCGGGCGTGCTCAACACCTGGAGCCGCTTCGCCGTGCCGGCGTTCACGCCGGTGCTGCTAAACGTGAGCTTCATCGTTGCCGCCGCATTTTTTGCCGAGCGCTTCGACCCGCCGGTGCTGGCACTCGCGTGGGCCGTATTTATCGGCGGTGCGCTGCAGCTCGCGCTGCAACTGCCTTTTCTCGCGCGCATCGGCATGCTGCCGCGCTGGCGGCTGAACCTGAAGCATCCGGGGGTCAAACGTATCTTCAAGCTGATGACCCCCGCTGTGTTCGGCGTCTCGGTGGCGCAAATCTCGCTTCTGATCAACACCATCTTCGCCTCGTTCCTGATTTCGGGCAGCGTGTCGTGGCTGTACTATGCGGACCGCCTGATGGAGTTCCCCGCGGGCATGCTCGGAGTGGCGCTGGGCACCATCCTGCTGCCGAGCCTTTCCAAGTACCACGCCGACGCCAATCCGCAGGAGTACGCGCGGCTGCTCGATTGGGGCCTGCGCGTGACGCTGCTGCTCGCGGTGCCGGCGGCTGCGGCGCTCGCGGTGCTCGCCATGCCGCTCATCACGACCCTGTTCCACTATGGCCGCTTCTCGGACGAGGACGCGTGGATGACGCGGCAGGCGCTGATGGCCTACAGTCTGGGGTTGGTCGGCATCATTCTGGTAAAGATCCTCGCGCCTGGCTTCTACGCGCGCCAGAATGTCGTGACGCCGGTGAAAATCGCCGTGGTGACGCTGGTGGCAACGCAGCTCATGAACCTTGCGTTTATCGTGCCGCTCAAGCATGCCGGGCTCGCGCTCGCGATTGCGCTTGGCGCGTGCCTGAACGCGGCCCTGCTCTATCGCAACCTGCGAACGGCCGGAATTTTCATGCCGCAGCCCGGCTGGGGCGTCTACGCGCTCAAGGTCGCCGTCGCCGTCATCGCGATGGCCGCGGCGCTTCATTTCGCCATGGGCGGGGCGCAATGGTGGCTGCAGGCGGCCTGGTCGCTCAAGGTGCCGTCGCTGGTCGCACTGGTGCTGCTGGGCACCACGGTCTACGGCGGCGCGCTGCTCGCGATGGGCTTTCGCCCGCGTGATTTCTCGCGCCGGGGCGCGGAGTAATGACTTCGCTCGAAGCCTTTGCGGCGCTGCTGGCGCGCGAGGACGACCGGATCGAGCTGGCGCGCGCGAGCCTGATGATCGCCGAGGACGCCTATCCCGAGCTCGACATCGAGCACTATCTCGCGGAGTTCGAGCGCCTCGCGCATCGTCTGCGCGAGCAGTTGCCGCAGCCGCATGGCGCGGAGGAACGCGTCGTGGCGCTCAATCAGTTCCTGTTCGAGGAGCTCGGTTTCTCGGGCAACACCGGCGATTACTACGATCCGCGCAACAGCTACCTGAACGATGTGATGGATCGAAGGACCGGCATTCCGATCACCCTGGCGGTGGTGTACATCGAGCTCGGCCGGCGCATCGGCCTGCCGCTCGAGGGCGTATCGTTTCCCGGGCACTTCCTGGTTCGGCTGCGGCTGCGCGGCGGCATGCTGGTGCTCGATCCGTTTACCGGCGGCGCGCCGCAGTCCGAGGACGAACTGCACCAGCGCCTGCAGCGCGTCATTCCCGAGGGCGCCACCGGTCCGGTGCCGGTCGGCGATCTGCCGCTCGACCAGTTTCTCGAGCCTGCAACCAACCGGCAGATCCTGGCGCGCATGCTGCGCAATCTGAAAGGCATCTACCGCGAGGCGGACAAGCCCGAGCGCACGCTCGAGGTGCTCAATCGCATGCTGCTCGTCGTGCCCGAGGCGAGCAGCGAGCTGCGCGACCGCGGCTACGTATTTCAGCGCCTGGAGGCGTTTCGCGCGGCGCTGCAGGATCTCACCACCTATCTCGAGCGCGAGCCGGCTGCGCCCGACGCCGATGACGTACGCACGAAAGTCGTCGAGCTCTCGGCGATCTGCGCGCGGCTGAACTGAGCCAGGAGGCCTGCGCCATGAGCCAGGAGGCACGACGCGAGGCGGGCGGGCGCACGATCGTGGCACGGATGCGGGCCGCGCCGGCGCTGGCCGTCAGCGTGATCGTGGTGGCGCAGCTGCTCGGCGTCTCGATCTGGTTCAGCGCCAACGCCGCCGCCGACGGCCTGACCCAGGCCTGGGGCCTCACGGCATCGGACCTCGGCGTGCTGACGAGCGCGGTGCAGCTCGGCTTTATTTCGGGCACGCTCGCATTCTCGCTTTCAGGCCTCGCCGATCGCTATGCGGCGAGCCGCATCTTCGCCGTGTGCGCCGCGGCCGGCGCGCTCGCCAACGGCGCCTTTGCGCTGGTGGCGAGCGGCGTGGCCGACGCTTCGGTGTACCGCTTTCTGACCGGTTTCGCGCTCGCCGGCGTTTACCCGCTGGGCATGAAGCTCGTGGTGAGCTGGGCGCCCGAGCGCGCGGGCGAGGTGCTCGGCTGGCTGGTCGGCATGCTCACCATCGGCACGGCACTGCCGCATGCGGTGCGCGCGCTCGGCAGCGGCGCACCCTGGCAAACGGTGGTGCTCGTTTCCTCGGCGCTCGCGGTCGTGGCCGGCGTGGTCGTGCTGCTCCTGGGCGATGGCCCTCACCTCAAGCTCGGCGCGGCGCGCAAGCCCGGCTGGGGCAGCGTCTTCAAGGCGTTTCGCGTGCCGGCCTTCCGCGCTTCGGCGCTGGGCTACTTCGGCCACATGTGGGAGCTGTACGCGTTTTGGACCGTGACCCCGTTTCTGGTCGCCGCTGCGCTTGCGCCCGGCGGCGGCGCCGACGCGTGGAGCGTCTCGGCGTGGTCGTTTGCCGTCATCGGCATCGGCGGCGCGGGCTGCATCGTCGGCGGTCGCTTGAGCCGCAGCCTCGGCAGCGCGCGCGTGGCCGCCGCCGCGCTCGCCGGCTCGGGCGCAATGTGCCTGATCTACCCGTTCGTCGGCGCCGCGCCGGTGGCGCTCGCGTTGCTGCTGTTCTGGGGCCTGACGGTGGTGGCCGACTCGCCGCAGTTCTCGGCGATCTCGGCGCGCGCGTGCCCGCCCGAACTGGTGGGCAGTGCGCTCGCGTTCCAGAACAGCATCGGCTTTCTCATCACGGTGTTCTCGATCAGCCTCGCCACTGCGCTGGTGACGGAGCTCGATGCGCGTATCGCCTGGCTGCTGTTGCCCGGGCCGATTCTCGGGCTGATCGCGCTCGCGCCGCTGTGGCGTCCCCGGGCGCAGAAGTTCTGACCGCCCGCGACGGGGTTCAGGCCGTCGCGCGCGCCGCCGTGCCGCCGCCGCTGCCCCTGCGCATTTCGAGCGCTCGCTGCTGCACCCGGGCGTGCAGCTGCGGCTTGTAGCCGAGCGCGAAGAACACTTCGGCGGCAAGAAAGATCGGCGCCACGAACACCTGGAAGAAATTGTCAGCGAGCGCCGGGCGGCGCCCCTCGAAGACGTGGCCGAGGAGCTGCAGGATCCAGCCGCCGACGAACAGGACGGCAAACCCGCTCCAGCCGACCGCTGCCCCCTGCTGCGCAATCAGCTCGGCAAGCCAGAGCATCGCCACAATCACCACGGTCATGGCGAGCGCGAGTGGCACATCGAGCAGAAAGTAGTAAACCAGCACTGCCGCCGCAAGCAGCATCGCCGCAGTGAGCGTGACGCCGCCGAGCTCGATGCGCAGCCACGCAAGCGGGATCAGTAGCGAGAGCATGATGGCGGGCACGCCGACGAAATGCGTCGCCTTGTTGCGCGCATCCTGATGGTACGCGGCATAGAACGACATCTGATCTTCGATGGTTTTCATCGCGCGCTCCTTCGGTTCGCCGCCGGGCGACGCTGCACCGCGGCATAATCCACTATAATTCAGCATTTTACTCGCACGCGATGCTCGTCACGCATGGCACGCTCGTAGCCCGAGGCCGGCACGCGCTGACGGTCGGCAACTTCGACGGTGTACACCGCGGCCACCAGGCCATGCTGGCACGGGTGGTGGCGCGGGCGCGCGCGCTAAACGTGACTTCCGGTGTGCTGACCTTCGAGCCGCAACCGCGTGAGTTCTTCGCCCACGAGCGGGCCGCAAGCCGCCTGACCCGGTTGCGCGAGAAGCTTCACCTTCTGGCGGCCGCGGGCGTGGAGCGGGCGCACGTGGCGCGCTTCAATGCGCGCTTCGCCTCGCTCGGTGCCGAGCAGTTCATCGAGGAGGTGCTGGTGCGCGGTCTGGGAGTGGCCTGGCTGCTGGTCGGGCATGATTTCCGCTTCGGCGCCAAGCGCGTTGGTGACTTTGCGATGCTCGAGTCGGCCGCGAAGCGCCACGGCTTCGAGCTCGAGGCGATGCCGGAGGTGCTGCACGAGGGCGAGCGCGTCTCGAGCTCGGCGGTGCGTGACGCCCTCATGGCGGGTGATTTTGCTCGTGCCGAGCAGCTGCTCGGGCGGCGCTTCACGATCGCCGGCCGCGTGGCCCACGGCGCGAAGCTCGGTCGCAGCCTTGGTTTTCCGACCGCCAACGTCGTGCTTCCGCGCCGCCCGCCGCTCGGCGGCGTGTTCGTGGTCGAGGCGCGCGGCGCGACCGATGATGGGGACTGGCTGCCGGGTGTGGCGAACGTCGGGTTGCGCCCGACGGTGAATGCGCTTGCGCGGCCCGTGCTCGAGGTGCACCTGTTCGAAGCGCTCGACAAGCTCTACGGGCGGCGGCTCGAAGTGCATTTCCTCGCCAAGCTGCGCGACGAACGAAAGTACGCGGACCTGAAGCTGCTGCGCGAGGCGATCGCCGGCGACGTGGCACGAGCGAAGGAGTATTTTCTGCATCATGGCTGACTATAAAGAGAC
>JBFKUL010000114.1:0-8843 GCA_041635755.1 Burkholderiales bacterium
GGCGACCAGGCGCTTAGGCTCGTCGCTTCGCGCCTGCAGCGCGTGGGCGGCGGCGGCACCGCGTACCGGTACGGAGGAGAGGAGTTCGTGATCGTTTTTCCCGGCACGGGTCTGCTGGCGGTGCTGCGCTACGCCGAGGCGCTGCGCAAGGACATCGATGATTACGAGTTCGAGATCCGGGCGCACAGTCGCCGTCGGGGGCGCGGCGCCGAGGCGACCGACCTCGGGGTGTCGCGCTGGGCCTCGGTCACCGTGAGCATCGGCGTGGCGGCAAGGACTGATCGCCTTGCGGCGCCGAACGCGGTACTGGGTACGGCGGACGAGGCACTTTTCCGGGCAAAGTCAGCAGGCAGGAACTGCGTCAGTCGTTGACGCAGGCAGGCAAACCCGCGATATTCGTGCGCATTATCGCGCGCCGGTCCGGTCGCGCGCACCGACCCCCCTGCGAACGGCGAGACCCCGCGGCACGAGCGCATCCCGGCAAGGAGCCCGATTCCATGAGCGAGTTCCAGAACATCCGCGTGACGAGCGAGGCGGGCGTGGCGCAACTCGAGCTGCATCGCCCCGAGCGGGTCAATGCGCTCAACAAGGCGATGCTCATCGAGATCAACACGGCGCTCGACGCGCTCGAGGCCGATGCCGCGGTGCGGGTGATCGTGCTCGCCGGCGCCGGGCGAGGCTTTTCCTCGGGCTTCGATTTGAAAGAGCAGATGGAGCGCCGCCCCGAAGGCGCTGCGGTGTGGCGCGAGGTGCTCGATCTCGATTTCTCGACCACGATGCGCTTCTGGGATTCGCCCAAGCCGACCATCGCCGCGATCCATGGTGCGTGCATGGCCGGCGCCTTCGAGATGGCGCTCGCCTGCGACCTGTCCGTCTGCTCGCGCGAGGCAGTGTTCGGCGAACCGGAGCTCAAGTTCGGCGCCGGCATCGTCACGCTGCTGTTGCCGTGGATGGTGGGGCCGAAGGCGGCCAAGGACATCATCCTCACTGGCGATGATTCGATCGGCGCCGAGCGCGCGCTCGCGCTCGGCATCGTCAGCCGCGTGGTGCCCGAGGGCGAGCACCGCAGCACCGCGCTGCGCATCGCGCGCCAGATGGCGGTGATCGACCCCGACCTGGTGCGCGATACCAAGAAGGCGCTCAACCGCAGCTTCGAGATCCAGGGCATGCGCGTCGCGCTCGACGCCGCGCTCGATATCGATCACGCCATCGAATCGCACGGCTCGCCCGACAAGCGCAGGTTCATGGACGTCGCGCGCGAGCAGGGTCTGAAGGCCGCGCTTGCCTGGCGCGAGAAGCGCTTCAAGGATTAGGGTCGGCTCGATGCGCTCGTCGCTCGCTTCCCGCACCGCGCTCGTCACCGGCGCATCGCGCGGCATCGGCAAGGCGATTGCGCTCGCGCTCGCCGAAGCGGGCGCGAACGTCGCGGTCAACTACCGCGAGCGCAAGGCCGAGGCGGATCAAACGGTCAAAGCCATCCAGGCGCTCGGCAGAAGAGCGGCCGCCTTCCAGGCTGACGTCTCGAACGCGCGCGCTGTGGCCGGACTGATCGAGCAGGCGCAGGCCGCGCTCGGTCCGATCGACATCCTGGTCAACAATGCGGGCGTCGCCTTACGCCGCAGCCTCGAGGAGCTCACCGAGCAGGACTTCGATCACGTGATCGCGACCAACCTCAAATCCGCGTTTCTCTGCTCGCAGGCGGTCTTCGCTGGCATGCGGGCTCGCGGCTGGGGACGCATTATCAATATCTCCTCGGGCGCGGCGCGCGGCGCGGGCGTGGTCGGTGCGCACTACAACGCCTCGAAGGCCGGCATGGAGGGCCTCACGCGCGGCTATGCCGCGCGGCTGGCAAAGGACGGCGTCACGGTGAATGCGGTCGCGCCTTCGCTGATCGAGACCGAGATGATCGCGCCGCAGCGCGCGGACTACGAAGGCAGGATCCCCGTCGGGCGGCTGGGCACGGGCGAGGAGGTCGCGGCCGTGGTGGTGATGGTGGCGGCGAATGCCTACATGACCGGGCAGACGGTGCAGGTCAACGGCGGGATGCACTTCAACTGAGCACGGCGAGCACGCCGTCGCCTTGCAGTTCCGCGGCGAATCCGGCGCGCCGCAAACGCTTCGCCACTTCGTTGGGCACGTCGCGCCCGCTGGTCAGCTTGTTCGGCGCGCCGGTGTAGTGAAACAGCCTGCCCTTGCGTTTGAGCACCCGGGCCAGCTGGTCGTAGAAGACCTGCGAGTAGAGCGCTCCGGCGGTGCCGAACCGCGGCGGGTCGTGCAGGATCGCGTCGACCGATTCGCCGGGCAGCATGCCGATCTGCTCGACGATATCGCCCTGGGTCAACGTCAAGCGATTGCCGGTGCCGGGCGACCAGGGATTGAGGCTGCGCAGCCAGAGCACATCGGCACTCGACTCGTAGGACAGCACCTGCTTCGCACCGCCCTCCAGGCACCAGGCGGCGAAGTAACCGAGGCCGCCGCACGTATCCAGAATCACCTTGCCGCGCGGCTGAATCAGGCCGACTTTGCGTTCGGCGTCCGCGTACGGCGAGCCTTGCGCGGTGGGCAGCATCTTGATGCCGTCGATTTCGAACGTTGGTGGCCCCCACTGCGTCGGCACCAGCTTGATCAGTGAAGTGGTGAATCGCGCCACCGGCTGAAACGTCTCGCCCGCCCAGTGGTAAATGGTTCGGTCCTTGCAGCGGTCCGGGTAGGGGAAGCGCCGGTCTTGCCAGCGCCAGTCCGCCGCACCCAGCGCGACGCTCGTCCTGGAGCGCTCGAGGTCCAGCGAGCATTCGACCGAGTGTGAACCGGCGCGCGCGGCCGTGCGCAGCGTTTCGTATACTTTGCGAGTCAATAGCGGGCCCATCGTTCCTTAGTCTGCCATGGCCGTGGGGGAACGAAGGAGCGCTTGCGGTCCAGGGCGCCCGCTCGGGCGTAGGCCGGGATACAGTTGCATCGACCGGACCTTGCGCTGGTGCACGAAGACTCGAGGGGGAGAACGAGATGACGGCTTTTTTCATGGTGCGCGCCCAGGTCAACGCGGCGGTGAAGAAAGACTTCGACCGCTGGTACCAGGAAGAGCACCTGCCCGACGCGCTGAAGGCGTTCAAGGCGAAAAGCGCATGGCGCGGCTGGAGCGACGTGGACCCGAACGTGCATTTCGCCGTCTATGAATTCGACGACGCGGCGCGCGCACGGGGCATCCCGGGGTCCGACGCGCTCAAGCGCCTGGTGGCCGAGTTCGATCGCGCGTGGGGCGACAAAGTCACGCGCAGCCGCGACATCGTGGAAGTCGCGCAGCGCATCGGTGGCTGACGGCGTGTGACGGCCTGCCGTCGAAGGCCGATATTCACCGGACACCGCTCTTGAAGCAGCGCGCACACCGAGGCGTAGACTCAGGGGTAGGTTCGCCGGATCAGAAGGCGCTGGGCGAACCGCGACTGCAGCAGGTTCCCGTCGATATGCACCCACTGCTCACACACGCCAACCGCATGCTCCAATGAACGCAAAGCACGCCTTACGCTCGGATCGCGGCGGCACCGCGCCACCCTTCGCGCACATCGTGCCCGGCGATGCGCGCGAGCCGACCTCGACAGACGACCAAGCGGTCGCGTTGCGCCCGGCGCTCGGGTTCGCCAGATGAGTTCCCACGCCCCGGATCTGCTGAGTCGTCTCGAAAGCATCGTCTGGGGCGCGCAGGACAAGCCTCGACCGCGGTGGCAGGCCTACGGCTTGAGGGCCGTGCGAACCGTGCTGATTCTGGCGCGCGATCTGACGCAAGGCCAGCTCACGCTTCGCGCGATGAGCCTCGTTTACACGACGCTGCTGTCCATTGTCCCGCTGCTTGCGTTGAGCTTCTCGGTGCTGAAGGCGTTCGGCGTCTACGACCAGATCCAGCCGATGCTGTTGACGTTCCTCGAGCCGCTCGGGGAAAACGGCGAGGAAATTGCGCGCCGCATCACGGAGTTCATCGAGAACATGAACGTCGGCGTGCTCGGCGCATTCGGGCTGGGGCTCCTGCTGTACACCGCGGTTTCGCTGATGAAGAAGATCGAAGAATCGCTGAACTTCGTCTGGCACGTTCCGCGTCCGAGGCCCCTCGGCGACCGGTTCAGCCGCTACCTGAGCGTGCTGATGGTCGGTCCGATCCTGGTGTTCGCGGCGCTGGGCATCACCGCGACCGTGATGAACATCGAGACGGTGCGTAATGTGCTGGCGATCGGCGCGCTGGGTCAAACCGTGGAGACGATCAGCCGGCTCATGCCCTACCTGTTCGTCATCGCGGCCTTCGCTTTCGTTTACATCTTCATTCCGAATACCCGGGTTGGAATCGGCCCCGCTTTGATCGGCGGCGCGGTCGGCGGGATCGTCTGGCAAACCGCAGGATGGGTCTTCGCGGCCTTCGTGGCCTCGTCGACCAAGTACGCGGCGATCTACTCGGGCTTGGCGATCCTGATCCTGTTCATGATCTGGCTGTACCTGAGCTGGCTGATTCTGCTGTTCGGCGCAAGCGTCGCGTTCTACGCCCAGCACCCCGAGTACCTGTACGCGAGGAGCGGCGAACCGCGGATGAGCAACCGGATGCGCGAGCGGCTCGCGCTCTCGGTGATGAGCCTGATCGCGGGCCGGTTCCTTGCCGGGGAGCGTATGCCGTCGCTGTCGGATTTCACGCGCCTGCTCGGTGTACCGATGCACGCGTTGCAGACGGTGCTCGATGCGCTCGAGCGTCGGGAGCTCGTCGCGCAGAGCACCGATGATCCGCCGCTATTCCTCCCGGCGCGCGACCCCTCGCTGATCTCGGTGGCCATGGTGCTCGAGACGGTGGGATCGGCCGGCGAGGAACGATACCTGTCGCCCGAGAAGCTGCCGGCGCCCAATCCGGTCGACGAGGTTCTCGACCGGGTGCGCGATGCGGTTGAATCGTCGGTCGGCAAGACGACGCTTCGCGAGCTCCTGGCGAAGGGTACTGAGGCCGCGACGCGCGATCGGGTCGGTCCGGAGGGCCGGTGAGCGCTGCGCGGAAAATGCGCTTTTGTTTCGGGCCCTGGAGCAACCGTTGAGCTACGACCTCGTCATCAAGAACGGCCTCGTGATCGACGGCACCGGCGCGCCGGCGCGCCGCGCCGACGTGGCCCTTGCCGGCGGGCGCATCGCCGCGATCGGCACCATCGCCGATGGCGCCAAGCGCACGATCGACGCTGCCGGACTCGCGGTGGCGCCGGGCTTCATCGACCCGCACACCCATTACGACGCGCAGATCTGCTGGGACGGCGCGCTCACCCCGTCCTCCTGGCACGGCGTGACCTCGGTGGTGATGGGCAACTGCGGCGTCGGCATCGCGCCCTGCCGGCCCGCGACGCGCGAGATCGCGATGCGCGACCTGGTGAACGTCGAGGCAATCCCGTTCGAAGTGCTCGAGCAGGGCATCACCTGGGACTGGGAAAGCTTTCCGCAGTACATGGACGCCGCCGCGCGGCGCAAGCCCGCGCTCAATCTCGCCTTCCTCGCGCCGCTGACGCCGTTTCGCCACTACGTCATGGGCGAGGCCTCGATGGAACGCGCCGCGGGCGCTGAGGAGACGGCGAAGATCAAAACCCTGCTCGGCGAAGCCGTGGATGCCGGCGCCTTCGGCTTCTCAAGCACGCTGCTCAACCAGCACATGGGCTTCGCCGGACGCCCGCTTGCGTGCCGCAACGCGAGCCGGGAGGAATTGAGAGCGTACTGCAATGTGTTGAAGGAGCGCGCCAAGGGCGCGATCGAGATCGCGATGACCAAGCAGATCGGGGTCATGGACGACCCGGAGCTCGAGCTGCTCGATTTCATGCTCGCGGAAAGCGCGCGGCCGATCACCTTCATCGCGATGTTCGACCGCGACGACATCTCGGAGGCGGTGCGCACCTCGCTCGCCAAGGCCGCGCCGATGATCGCGCGCGGCGCGCGGCCGCAGACTTCGCCGCTGCCGCTCACGCGCGAAGTCAACATGCGCAACCCATTCTCGTTCGCCGGCTTTCCCTCGTGGAAGCGCGTGTTCGAGGACAAGTCGAAAGCGGCACAGGCTGCGGTATACCGCGATCCTGCGTTCCGCGCCCAGTTTCGCGAGGAGCTGAAGCGTCCGGCAGGCTTCGGCAACTGGGAGCGCATCACGCTGCACGAGGTGAAATCCGCCACGCTCAAATCCCTGGAAGGGCAGACGGTGGCCGAGATCGCCAGGGCGCAGGGCAAGGACGGCGTCGACGCCTTTCTCGACGTCACGCTTGCCGACGACCTGGAGAACGAGTTCACCATGGCCTCGTTCAATACGCGCGCCGACCGCATGGCCGAGATTCTCAACAATCGGGACATGCTGCTCGGTCTCGGCGATGGCGGCGCGCATCTCGACATGCTGTGCGACTCGGGCTACCCGAGCTTCGTGCTCGGCACCTGGGTGCGCGAGCGCAAGGTGCTGACGCTGGAGCACGCGGTGCAGCGCATGACCTCCGACCCGGCGGATTTCTTCGGCATCCGCGACCGTGGCCGGCTCAAGGCGGGTTTGGCGGCCGACCTCGCGATCTTCGACCCGCAAACCGTCGGCTCGGTAGGGCGCCCGGAGCGGCGCTACGATCTGCCCGGCGGCGCGAAGCGCATGGTGATGCGCTCGCAGGGCATCGAGTACAGCATCGTGAACGGCGCGGTGACCTGGGAGAACGGCGCGCTCACGGGCGCGGCCGAGGGGACCGTGCTTCGATCCTAATTCTGTTTCTTGTCGTTTCTCAAGGAGGCTGAAGTGCCGAAGGCTTACATGGTGGTGACGTACCGCTCGATCAGCAACCCGGACGCGCTCGCGGCGTACGCGAAGATCGCCGGGCCCGCGGTGCACGCGCAGGGCGGCAAGTTCCTGGTGCGCGGCATGCCGGTGAAGGTCTACGAGAAGGGCATGAAGGAGCGCACCGTGGTGACCGAGTTTCCGAGCGTGGCGCAGGCGATCGCCGCGTACGAGGGGCCGGAGTACCGCAAGGCGCTCGAAGCGCTGGGCAACGCGGCGCAGCGCGACATGCGCCTGGTCGAAGGCGTCGAGTAACGGGAGCGTCCGCGCGAGGGCCGCGCCGGCGCCGACTCCGGCCGGCAACGGCAGCGGCTTCCGGGCGTTCGTTCATTGAAACGGGAACATCCTGTACCCTCCGGGGGTCTCGGGCCGGAGGGTGCAGGTGATCGCTTGAAGCCCGCTTGGGTGTTGCTCGCCGCTCTGGCGCTTGCGTCGGCGCCCGGCGGCACTGCCGAGACGCGCGCTGTGGTGTCGCACGCGATCGCGATGCACGGCACCCCGAAGTACGGGCCCGACTTCCGGCATTTCGACTACGTCAACCCGGGCGCGCCCAAGGGCGGCGAGCTGCGGCTCGCGGCCGAGGGCAGCTTCGACAGCTTCCACCCCTTCATCCCGCGCGGCGACGCCGCGGACGGCGCCGCGGTGGCGTTCGAGTCGCTGCTTACCAGCAGCGCGGACGAGCCGTTCACTGAGTACGGCCTGCTCGCCGAGACGATCGAGGTGCCGAAGGACCGCTCATGGGCGGTGTTCACGTTGCGCCCCGAGGCGCGCTGGCACGACGGCCGGCCGGTCACGGTCGAGGACGTGATCTTCTCGCTCGAGACGCTGAAGAAGCAAGGCCATCCCTTCTACCGCTTCTACTACCAGGGCATCGTGCGAGCCGAGAAGCTCGGCGAGCACAAGGTGCGCTTCGTCTTCGCCGGCGGCGACAGCCGCGAGCTGCCGCTGATCGCCGGGCAGCTGCCGATCCTGCCGAAGCACTACTGGGAGGGAAAAGATTTCGGCCGCACGACGCTCGAGCCGCCGCTCGGCAGCGGGCCCTACCGTATCGTCGCCTTCGAGGCCGGGCGCTACGTGGTGTTCGAGCGCGTGCGTGACTACTGGGGGCGCGACCTGCCGGTGAACCGCGGCATGTACAACTTCGACCGCATCCGCTACGAGTACTTCCGCGACGCCACCGTGATCCGCGAGGCGGTGAAGGCGGGCAGCATCGACCTGCGCGTCGAGAACCAGGCCAAGGCCTGGGCGCTCGACTACGACACCCCGGCAGTGCGAAAGGGCCAGTTGCGCAAGCACGAGTTCGACCACGATCGGCCCGCCGGCATGCAGGGCTTCGCGATGAACACGCGCCGGCCGATCTTCAGCGACCCGCGCGTGCGGCAGGCGCTCGCCCACGCGTTCGACTTCGAGTGGAGCAACCGGAATCTGTTCTTCGGCCAGTACGCGCGCAGCAGCAGCTATTTTGCGAACTCCGAGCTTGCCGCGAGCGGCCTGCCGGGTCCGGAGGAGCGCAAGCTGCTCGAGCCCTGGCGCGGTCAGGTCCCGGACGAGGTGTTCACGCAGGCATACCGGCCGCCCGCGACCGACGCCAGCGGCTGGCCGCGCGACAACCTGCGCCGCGCGTTCGAGCTGCTGCGCGAGGCGGGCTGGGTGGTGCGCGACCTGAAGCTGGTGAACGCGCAGAGCGGCGCGCCATTCAGCTTCGAGATCCTGCTGGTCGGCACCGGCTTCGAGCGCATCGCGCTGCCCTACATCCGCAACCTGCGGCGCCTCGGCATCGAGGCGCGCGTGCGCACCGTGGACAGCTCGCAGTACGTGAACCGCGTGCGTGCCTTCGACTTCGACATGATCGTGGCGGTGTGGCGCCAGAGCGCCTCGCCCGGCAACGAGCAGCGCGACTTCTGGGGCTCGGCGGCGGCCAAGGCGCCGGGCAGCCGCAACTACACCGGCATCGCGAGCCCGGCGGTCGACGCGCTGATCGAGAGCCTGATCGCGGCGCCGGACCGCGAGAGCCTGGTGCTGCGCACGAAGGCGCTGGACC
>JBFKUL010000115.1:0-8840 GCA_041635755.1 Burkholderiales bacterium
GCCATCGATCGGCTTGGCGCCGAACTCCTTCTGCGCGAGCGCATAGCCCCAGTCGCGGAACGCGCCCTCGGTGAACTTCTGGATGTTGCCCTTGTGTACCAGGGTCACCGACTTGCGCTTGTTGTCGATCGCGTACTGGAATGCCTTGCGCACCAGCCGCTCGGTGCCCTCGATTGAAACCGGCTTGATGCCGATGCCTGAGGTGGCAGGGAAACGGATCTTCTTGACCTTCATTTCGTCGGTCAGGAACTTGATCAGCTTCTGCGCGTCGGCTGACTTGGCGGGCCACTCGATGCCGGCGTAGATGTCCTCGGAATTCTCGCGGAAGATCACCATGTCGGTCTTCTCCGGCTCCTTGAGCGGCGAGGGCACGCCCTTGAAGTAGCGTACCGGACGCAGGCAGACGTAGAGGTCGAGTTCCTGGCGCAGGGCGACATTGATCGAGCGAATGCCGCCGCCGACCGGCGTCGTCAGCGGGCCCTTGATCGAGACTACATACTCGCGCGACGCCTCGAGGGTTTCGTCGGGAAGCCAGACGTTCTCTCCGTAGACCTTGCAGGATTTTTCGCCGGCGAACATTTCCATCCACACAATCTTCTTCTTGCCGCCATAGGCTTTTTTCACCGCGGCGTCGACCACCTTGATCATCACTGGCGTGATGTCGACGCCTGTACCGTCTCCCTCGATGTACGGAATGATCGGGTGGTCGGGTACCGAGAGCGACGCGTCCTTGTTGACGCGGATCTTCTCGCCGCTCGAGGGGACCTTGATGTGCTTGTACGCCATGATGACTCCTGGAGGCTAAGTGAAGTAAAAGATAAATTATATAAGACTTGCTCGCAGAACCTGCTGCGCGGCGCGGCTCAGCGCGTCAGCAGGCGCAGGTCAAACGCGCGCTCGACCAGCCAGACGGCCGCGATGAGCGCAATAGCGGCGGAGCCACCGTCCAGGATGATACGCCGGTAGGTCCATGTCCGACGCAGCGCGAAGGCGAGCGGCAGAAACGCGGACACCATCATCAGTTGCCCGAGTTCGACGCCGAGATTGAATCCGACCAGCGCTAGCAGCAACGCGCCGCTCGGCAGGCCGAGATCGGCGAGCACGCTCGCGAAGCCGAAACCGTGCACCAGGCCGAAGGCGAACGCCACAGCCCAGCGCCGCGCGTGTACTACGGGCCAGAGGTTGTTGAGCGCCGCGAGCATCACCGAAAGCGCAATCGCCGACTCCACGGGACGCGAAGGCAGCTCGATCACTGAGAGCGCGGCCAGTGAGAGCGTAATCGAGTGCGCCAGCGTGAAGGCGGTAACGACTTTGAACACATCCCAGAACACAGGCTTGAAGCGCATCGCCGGGTCCCAGCCCTTGATCGCGGGCTTGAGCACCGCCGGCAGCAGCAGCGAGACGATGAACAGGACGTGATCCAGTCCGATCCAGATGTGCCAGATCCCCTCGCGGCCGTAATCGAAGAACTGCGCGAGGCGGGACCCGCCTTCCAGCGTTGCGGCAAAGCGCGGCCGCTCGGGGCCGAGCACCGCACTCGTCGTACCGCCGGGAAGCCTCACCTGCAGCAATCCGCGGTGCGTCGGATCGAGATCGAAGAACAGCCGGTAGGCGGCTTCGACCGAGCGATACGCGATGCCACCGCAATTCGCCGAGAAGCGCAGCACCGCGTAGGCGCCGTCGCTATGCGTATCCACCAGATGAGTCTCCGGCGCAAGCACGCAGCGCCGTCCGTCAACCTTCAGATCAAGGCGCGCAAGCACGTACTCGGCTATCTCACCGTGCCGGGCGCGCAGCTCGCCCCAGGTAATCGCGCCGTCGCCGTTGGCGTCGAGACCGATCGCATGCTCCAGGTCGCGCAACGCGATGTCCCACTGCCCGCGCAGTGCTTGCCCATCGGCCTCGAGCGTCAGATAGCTGTCGCTCGGCTTGTGTGCCTGCGCGAGGCCTGGCGCGAACGCGAGGATCAGCGCGACGGCAAGTGCGTTCATTGCGGCAGCGCTTTGAGCGCCGTGGCGACCCGTCGCACGTGGCGCCCCTCGAAGCCGCTGCGCTCGAGCCAAGCGAGCACCGGCGCCGCCGCAGCCGACTCGCGCGCCGCAAGCGCCGCCTCGAGCACGATCCGAGCATCGCTGGGCTCTCGCTGCGTTTCCCAGTTGAGCAGCGCAGCGCGCAGCGCGCCGCGCGCGTCGCCGCGTAAATCCAGCATCAGTCGCGCCTCGTCCTGCAGGTGCAGCCGTTCGCCGCGGCGAGCGGCTGCGGTAAAGCGCGCCTCGAGTTCGCGCGCGTGGCGCTCGGCTTCCGGGCGACCGAGCAGGCGCTCGGCCAGCGCGAGCCGCAAGAGCAGCGTATCCGAGCGCGTACCCGAGGTGATCAGCGCCAGCACATCCCGGGCGCGGCCCTGCTCGAGCAGGAAGTCGCAATACGCGGCAAGCAGATAGTTGTCGGCAACGCCGAGCGCAAGTGCCTCGCGAAAGTGGCGCTCGGCGACTTCATGCCGGCCGATGCGCCAGGCAATTTCCGCGAGCCGGGTAAGCGTCCACAAGCGCAGACCGGCGGGCGGGTCGGCGCGGCGTTCGAGCGCGGCGCGCAGCCGCTCATAGGCCTGCGCGGCGCCGCCCGTCGTCGCTTCGAGGTGCGCGAAACACCCGGCGGTCAGCAACTCGCTCGCCGAGGCCTGCATCGCCTGGCACTCCCGTCTGGCGTGTTCGTAATTGGCCCGAACCATGAAGATCGCCGCGCGCCAGGAGCGCGCCTCGACGTTGTCGGGCTCCTGGTGCAGCGCGGCCGCAAGATCATCCAGCGCACCGTCGAAGCCATGCAGCGCCTGGCGCAGCAAAGCCCTCACCACAAGCACTGGGGAGGGGGCGCCGGGGTCGCCACGCCAGGGTCCAAGCGCGGCATGGCCGTAGCCGATATAGCGTGGGTCACCTTCGGCCATGGCGAGCTCGAAATAGCGCCGGGCGAGCCGTGCGGCCAGGGTCGGGTTATGCGGGTCTGCCGAGACCCGGGCTCGCAGCTGGCGCAGCTCGGTCATGGCGGGGTCGACCGCCGCAACCGGCAGCCGCTCCAACACGGTGGCGTCGTCGGCAGGCCGGTAGGGGGCCCCGAGAACCGTAGCCGCGGCAAGCGCGCCGAGCCAACCGGCCAGCACGTGAGGAATCATCGGGAAACGTTCGAAAACAGCACGTTACCACGCCTTGTGGCGCCGAAGGTCGCCGTGCAGAGTGCCGTCCCCTGAAGGAATTCCACGCCCTGGCGTCATCGACACAACACCGGTCAACCGCAATCCGGGGCCCGCGTTAAGGTCAGGTACGGGAAAGCCGCGGCTCGTGCGGCAAGGCCCGCAATCAACCCCTGATCAGGAGAAACCATGAGCAAGCTGCTTTCCTACGTCATCGCTGCGCTGTTCGCGGCCGCCAGCGTCAACGCCTTCGCCATGAGCCACGCCGGCGGGGCGAAGGACGACAAGAAGATGTAAGCGACGGGTGAGACCAAGGACGCCAAGAAAAAGGCAACGGAGAAGAAGGAAGAGATGAAGAAGGAAACAATGAAGAAAGAAGAGATGAAGAAGGAAGAGAAGAAGTAACGCTCTTCTCCGAAGCATAGAACGGGGCCGGAGTTTCCGGCCCTTTTCTGTTGTGGGGGGGGTGGCGGCCCCGCACTGAACCGGCAACGCCGTTGCCGGCGCATTGATCGCCAGATCTGGCCGACGGCCAGGTTTCATTTGTTCAACCAAAGGGAGGAAGTACCGTGAAGAAGCTGCTGTCGGTTCTGTTTGCCGGGCTGTTTGCCGCTGTCTCGGTCCAGGCTATCGCCTCGGACGCCAAGAAAGAAGAGAAGAAAGAGGCGAAGAAGGAAGTGAGCAAGAAGGCGGCCAAGGATGACAAGAAGGCCGCACCCGCCACGGATGAGAAGAAGGCGGAAAAGAAGTAACGCGGTGCAGTTGCGGAAGAAGGCAGGGTATCGTTACCCTGCCTTTTTCTTTTCCGGGGTCCGCACGTGAAGATACTTGCCGCGCTCGCCGCGGCGGCGCTGCTCGCCACTGCGACGGCACAAGCGCAGCAGCGGCCGCTGCCGGAGATTCGGCTCTCGGCCGGCATGCACCTGATTCGGGCCGAAGTCGCCGACACCTTCGGTTCGCGCATGCAGGGCCTGATGTACCGCAAGTCCCTGGCACCGAACGGTGGCATGTTGTTCGTCTACGAGCAGGCCGACATCCACTGCATGTGGATGAAGAACACGCTGATCCCGCTCTCGGTCGCCTTCCTCGACGAGCATGGCGCGATCATCAATATTGCCGACATGCAGCCGCACAGCGAGCAATCACACTGCGCCGCGCGCCCCGCGAGCTTCGCTCTGGAAATGAGCCGCGGCTGGTTCGAGGAACGAGGCATCGGGCCTGGCGCTCGGCTGCGCGGTCTGCCCGCAAAATAAAAACGGGGCCCGCTGGCCCCGTTTGTCGCGTATCGCGCGATGCGGCTCAGAGTCCGCCGTTCTGCTGCGCCACCATGCAGTACAGCATCGGGATCGAGAGCAGCGTGTTGGTGCGCGAGAACAGCATCGCCGTGCGCGCCGCCTTGGGCTTCTCCTCCGCGCTCGCCTCGACGATGCCGAGCGCGATCTTCTGCTTCGGCCAGATCACGGCCCACACGTTGATCGCCATGATGATGCCGAGCCACATGCCGATGCCGATCGCGTGCACGCCTTTCTGCAGCGAGAGCGCGGCGCCGAGGTAGCCGTTCATCGACGCAAGAATCAGGCCGGTGGCGAGGGTGGCGAGCGCCGCCCAGCGGAACCAGAACAGTGCCGCGGGCGCGATCACCTTGCCGATCGCGGGCTTGTGCTCATCCGGAATCTTCGGCATCGAAGGAATCTGGACGAAGTTGAAGTACCAGAGCAGGCCGATCCACATCACGCCCGAGAGCACGTGAAGCCAGCGCATGAAGAACGCCCACCAGCCATGCGTCGCCGCCGGCCAGGAGCCGGTTGCCGCACCGACGATGATGATGAGCACCACGAGCAGGACGACGCCGGCACCGACGGTCCGCCCGAGAGACTGAAGGATTGCGGCCATGGTTTTCTCCCGTGGTTGTTGTGTATGGCGAGGCGCAAAAGTCTAGCACAGCGATTCTGCGCGTAAACCTCGATTGGGGCAGGGGTTTTTGCGCCGGACGGCGCTTGAGGTCAGGGGCCGCGGTCTTCCGCCGTAGTGGCCGGCGCTTCGCTCGCGGCCGCCTTCGCGCTTGCCTCGCGCGCCGCGCTTTTGGCGCTTGCCTCGCGCGGCGCCGGCAGGCTGGCGCATTCGGTGAAGATGCGCGCGCGGCAGCGCGCGCAGATACCGCGGTCGAGGCGCTCGAACACCGCGCCGATCGCCTCGCCCTTGGACTTGAACACGTTCTCCTCGCCGATCTCGTCGAGCAGCCCGCTCTTGCGCAGCACCGATTCGACCGGCTGGCGCAGGCCGTAGATATAGAGCCGCCCGCCGTACCAGCGGCGCTTGCGGGCCTCGTGCGCCAGCGCCTCCGCCCCCGCGACGTCGACGAAGTTCACGTTGCGCGCGACCAGCATCAGGTGCTTTTGCTCCCGCGAGACCTCGCGCAGCACGTCGAGATGCGCCTCGACATGGTCCACCGCGCCAAAGTAGATCGATCCCTCGACGCTCATGATCTTGAGCTGCGGACATTCCGCGAGCCCGTCGGCGACGGGCGCCATCTTGCGCTCGAGGTGCCGCGGGTCGGGCACCAGGGCGCGCATCTGAGGGCGCGAAGTGCGATTCAGGTACACCATCAGCGAAAGCGTCACGCCGACCAGGATCGCCACCTCCAGGTTCATGAGCAGCGTCGAGGCGTAGGTGAACGCAAGCACCAGCATCTCGCTGCGTCCGGAGCGGATGATGGTGCGCATCGCCGAGAGGTCGAACAGGCCCCAGGCCACCATGAACAGGATGGCGGCCATCGAGGCGACCGGCAGGTAGGCGACCAGGGGCGCCACGCCGAGGAGCACGATCACCAGGAACGGGGCCGAGAACGCCGCGGCGAGCGGGGTGCGCGCCCCTGCCTCGTAGTTGAGACCCGAGCGGTTGAACGATGCCGACACCGGGTAGCCGGAGAAGAATCCCGCCGACACGTTGGCGAGACCCTGGCCGATGAATTCCTGGTTCGCGTCGATGCGCTGGCCCGACTTGAGCCCGATCGAGCGCGAGATCGACACGGCCTCGGTCAGGCCGAGCACGGTGACGCCGAATGCAATGCCCATCAGCGAGCGCCATACATCAGGCGAGAAGCTGGGCAGCGAGAGCTGCGGCAGCGCGCTCGGAAGCGCCCCCAGCGTCCGGATGCCGGTTTGCTCGGTGCCGAGCCAGAAGTTCAGGGCAAACGCCACCACGCTGCCCGCGACCATCGCGGCGATCATGTAGGGCACCTTCTTCAGGTGGCGTCGCGCGAGCACGCCGGTAACCAGCGTCACCACGCCCACCAGCGCGACGTAGGGCTTGATGCCGTCGAGCTGCGTGAAAAACACCTGCAAGGTGGTCAGGAACGACGCGCCGGGTGGAATGTCGATGCCGAAGAAGTTGCGCAACTGGCTTGCCAGGATGAGCGTGCCGGCACCCGCCGTGAACCCGACCACCACGGTGTGCGAGATGAAATTGACGATGCGACCGAGACGCAGAAGTCCCATCGCAAGCATGATCACGCCGACCATCAGGGAGACCGTGAGCACCAGCTGGATGTACTCGCCCGAGCCGGGAACGGCGAGCGAGGTGACGGTGGCGAACACGAACAACGAGACGGCATTGGTCGGTCCGCTGACCGCATGCCAGGAGGAGCCAAACAGCGCAGCGACCACCGCGGGCACCATCGCGCAGTACAACCCGTACTCGGGCGGCAGGCCGGCAAGCGTGGCGAAGGCGACGCCCTGCGGGAGCACCACGATGGCGCCGATCAGTCCGGCGATGGCGTCGGCACGCAGCGTGCGGCGGTCAACCTGCGGCCACCAGGACACGAAGGGGAAGACTTTCCCAAGTACCGCCGGCGCGCTCCAGCCCGCAATCATCCGTCTCGCTCTCCCGCGGACGATGTTAGCAGACGCTTCAGGCGAAGCTCCCATTCGTGTCGCTTAGGCACGCAGCAGCGAAACGTATGACGATGCCCAATAGCGCAGCATCGAAGTGCCGCGCGTCTGCATCTGAGATAATCGGGCCCGCATTGCGAGCGTGCTCGCGGTAGCGTGCGGCCGGACCCCGAGAGAATTGCGCGGTCGCAGAATATCCGCCTGCGCGCGACCCAAATGGAGACTGCCTGATGCCGGCACTGCCCGACCCGCACGCCCTGGCCGTGATGGCGCTCACCGTGTTCGCGCTGGTGATGTTCGCGCAGGAGCGCATCCCGCTCGAGACCTCCAGTCTGATGGTGTTCATCATCCTGGTGGCGGGCTTCCAGGTGTTCCCGTATGTCGGTGCGGGCGGCGCGGTGCGATCGAGCGATCTGTTCGCGGGCTTCGGACACGAGGCGCTGATCGCGGTCTGCGCGCTGATGGTGCTCGGCAAGGGGCTGGAGTCCACCGGCGCGCTGCAGCCCGTGGCTCGTCTGCTGGCACGGCTATGGAAATTCGCGCCGGCCGTTTCCCTGCTCGGCACCATGATCATTGCGGCAGCCCTGAGCGCCGTGGTGAATAACACGCCGATCGTGGTGATGCTGCTGCCGCTGCTGGTAGGCGTGACGCTCGGTGCCAAGACCTCGCCCTCCGGCGTGCTGATGCCTTTCGGCCTCGCCACCGTGATCGGCGGCACGGTCACGACCATCGGCACCTCGACCAACCTGCTCGTGGTCTCCGTCGCGCGCGACCTCGGCGTGCGGCCGTTCGGCATGTTCGATTTCGCGCTGCCGATTGCGCTGGTGGGCATCACCGGCATCCTGTTTCTGTGGTTACTGGCGCCGCGGCTGCTGCCGCAACGCGAGGCACCGATCAGCGACAAGTCGGCGCGCCTGTTCAGCTCGGTGCTGCACGTCGAGGAGGACAGCAAGATCGCGGGCAAGAGCCTGGCTGACGTGCGCAAGATGGTGGGCACCGAGCTTCGCTTGCTTGATGTGCAGCGCGGCAACGGCGTGCTGCTCGCCAGGCTGCCCACGCTGGTCTTCGCGCCCGGCGATCGGCTTCATGTGCTCGACACCCCGGAGCGCCTGAAGGAGCTCGAGGGCGCGCTCGGCGTTTCGCTGCACGACCAGGACGAAGACGCCGCGGAAGAGGCAGCGCGCGAAAAGAAGAAGGAAAAGGAGAAGGAGAAGGGAAAGGGCGAGAAGAAGGCGGAGGAACGCCCGGAAGAGGCGCAGCAACGCCTGGTCGAGGTCGTCGTGACCGAGGGTTCGCCGCTCGACAATTCGAGCGTGCGCCGTTCCCGCTTCGCCGACGAGTACGGCCTGTTCGTGCTTGCGCTTCACCGAGGGCATCTGCAGCACGAGGTGCGGCGCAAGGACCTCGGGGACATGCTGCTCAGAACGGGCGACGTGCTGCTCGTGCAGGGCGCTGCCAAGGACATCAGCCGGCTCAAGTCCGATCACGGCTTTCTGGTGCTCGATTCGACCGTCGATCTGCCCGATACCTCCAAGGCGCCGCTCGCCCTCGCGATCATGGCCGGTGTCATCGGGCTCGCGGCCGCGGCGGTGCTGCCGATTGCAGTGGCGGCGTTGATCGGCGTCGCGCTGATGATCGCCACCGGCGCCCTCGGCTGGAAGGACGCCGGCAAGGGCCTGAGCGTGCAGGTCATCATGATCGTCGTCACCAGCCTTGCGCTCGGCACCGCGCTCACCGCGACGGGCGGCACCAGCTACATCGCCAGC
>JBFKUL010000116.1:0-8804 GCA_041635755.1 Burkholderiales bacterium
GGTGGTGAGAACGCGATCGGCCTCGGGCGCGGCGCGCTCGCCGGTAAGGAACTCGCGCACCTCGCTCAGGATCGCCTCGGTGTCACCAAACATCGGCATATGGTCCTGCCCGGCCAGCTCGACATACTTCGCCCCCGCGATGCGCTCGGCGAGGTACTGCGCGTGGCCGACGCGCACCGGCGTGTCCTGGTCACGGTGCAGGATCAGCGTCGGCACCCGGATCGCCGGCAGCACGTGGCGCACGTCGGTCTGCGTGAGCAGCGTGAACAGCTTGTGCGCCGTGCCGGGGCTCATCGCCAGGCGCTCGAGGCGCGCGAGCGCTCGCGTGGTGGCCTCGTCGCTCGCCACGCTCGGCGCAAAATAACGCGAGAGCTCACCGGTGCCCCAGGACTTCTGCAGCGACCCGAGCCACGCTTCGTTCTTCTTCGCGGGGTAGCCGTGTGGATAGTCCTCGCTGCGGCTGAAGCGGGCAAAGGTGCCGTAGAGCAACAGCGCCGGCACGCGCTTCGGATAGGTGGCGGCGAACATCATCGCCATCGGTCCACCCTCGGAGATGCCCCAGATCGCCGCGCGCTCCCAACCGGCCGCGTCGATGACCGCGCGCACGTCGTCCATGCGCTCTTCGAGCGTCGGCGGGTCGGCCACCGGATCGGAGAGCCCGGTGCCGCGCCGATCGAGGATGACGACGCGCGCAAACTCGGCCAGCTTGCCGGCGAAGGCCTCGAATGCCGGCAGCGACCAGATATTCTCGACGTTCGACGCCCAGCCCGGAATGAGCACGATATCGCTCGAGCCGCTGCCGAACACCTGGTAGGCAATGTTCAGCTCGCCGCTCTTCGCGTAACGCGTCTCGATGCCGCGAGTATCGAGCATGTGAACGATTTAACCACAGAGCGGACCGAGAGCGGGAGAATGGGGGTTCCCACGCGCTCCCCGCAATCCGCACCGATGATCAAGCAATGCATCCTGGAGTTCCGCACGCGCGGCCGAGGCACGACCGACGTCACCGGCGAGGTCGCGCAGGTGGTGCGCGCAAGCAGCATCGCGCACGGCACCTGCAACGTGTTCGTGCAGCACACCAGCGCGTCGCTGATGCTGTGCGAGAACGCCGATCCGGACGTGCGCCGAGACCTCGAGACGATCCTGGCGCGCGTCGCGCCCGACGGCGATCCGGCCTACGTGCACGACGCCGAAGGCCCCGACGACATGGCGGCGCACGCGCGCTCGGTGCTCACCTCGAGCTCGCTCACACTTCCGGTCGCCGGCGGGCGGCTATTGCTTGGAACCTGGCAGGGCCTGTACCTGTACGAGCACCGCCACGCGCCGCACGCGCGGCAGCTCGTGGTGACGGTCTCGGGCGAGCGCGCCTAGCGCGCCGCGGTCACCGACATTTCGATCAGCGCGCCCGGGCGCTGCGTCTTGGCGCGCGAGAGCACGCGCAGCGGCGGATGATCGCGGTCGATCCATTCGCGCCAGGCGGCATCGTGTGCATCAAACAGGCTCAAGTCGGAGAGCCGCACCTGCGCGGTCAGGATTCGCGATTTCCCGGTGCCTGCGCTCTCGAGCAGCCGTTCGAGGCGTTCGAGCACCTGGCGCATCTGCGCGGGCGCATCGCCAAGCGGGTCGGGCGCAACGTCCGAAATCGCGACCATGCCGCCGCGCGCGATCACGCGGCTGAGCGGCGCAAGGCCTGCCGCAGCGTCGGGCCGAGCTTCGCTTTGGCTGTTCATGGTCTGCACTTGTCCATGCAGTCGGGGCAGGCATCCTGCACCCGCCGTCCGCTTTGCAACAGCGAATTCGGTGCAGGCCACCCATGCGCCGCACGCATGCAAACAGGCTGGATTACACTGCGGCCTGAATCGGCGACGCGCCTGCCCGGCCGCAACCGAGCGTCGCCTGACGCTCGTTTCATACGTGGCGGGAAATGCATGCGCAATGCTCTGCTACCCTACCGGTCCCTCCACTTGCGAGAACTGCGTTGAGTGCATCTCAGGAACGGCTAACGGCTCTGGCGCCGGTGCTCAAGCGCCTGCGACGCGGCATCGAGAAAGAGAGCCTGCGCGTGGGACGCGACGGCATGCTCTCGCCAACGCCGCACCCGGCGGCGCTCGGCTCCGCGCTCACGCACCCGCACATCACCACCGACTTCAGCGAGGCGCAGCTCGAGCTGATCACGGGCGTGCACACGGACGTGTCGGCCTGCCTGGACGAGCTCACGCACATCCACCAGTACGTGGCTCGCCACATCGGCGAGGAGATGCTGTGGTGCTCGAGCATGCCCTGCGGTCTGCCCGAGGATGACGCGATCCCGATCGGGCACTACGGCAGCTCGAACATCGGGCGCGCCAAGAGCGTGTACCGCACCGGCCTGTCGTACCGCTACGGCCGGCGCATGCAGACCATCTCCGGCATCCATTACAACTTTTCGCTGCCCGAGGAATCCTGGCCCCTGCTGCAGCTCGTCGAGTCGCGCAAGATCGCCATCAGGACCTACCAGGATGCGTCGTACTTCTCGCTGATCCGCAATTTCCGGCGCCGCTCGTGGCTGCTGCTGTACCTGTTCGGCGCCTCGCCCACGGTGTGCAGCACCTTCGTCGCCGGCCGCAAGCACGACCTGCAGCAGCTCAAGACGGGCACGCTCTACCGCCCCGGGGCGACGTCGCTTCGCATGGGGCCGCTCGGCTACCAGAGCGATGCGCAAAGCTCGCTAGCGGTGAGCTACAACACCCTGCAGAGCTATGCACGGTCGCTCTACTCGGCGATGACCGTGCCCTACCCGCCCTACGTGAAGGTCGGCATCCGCGACGGCGCCGGCTATCGTCAGCTGAGCGACGCGCTGCTGCAGATCGAGAACGAGTTCTACGGCACGATTCGCCCGAAGCGCCCGGTGCATCCGGGCGAGCGTCCGCTGCACGCGCTCGGCGAACGCGGCGTCGAGTATGTCGAGGTGCGCTGCATGGATCTCGACCCGTTCTGCCCGATCGGCATCACGCCGGAAACGGTGCGCTTTCTCGATGTGTTCCTGCTGCAGTGCCTGCTCGAGGACAGCCCGCCCGACACGCCTGAGGAGCTCGCGATGCTCGGGCGCAATCAGCATCGTGCCGCGGCGCGCGGCCGCGAGCCCGGCCTGCGCCTCGAGCGGCGCGACGGCGAGGTGACGCTGGCGCAATGGGGCGAGGCGCTCGTCGCTGCGGCGGCACCGATCGCCGAGGCGCTCGACGCCGCGCACGGCGGCAACGCGTACCGCGCGGTACTTGCCGCGGCGCAGGCCGCGCTGCGCGATCCCGCGAAAACGCCCTCGGCGCGCATTCTCGCCGAGCTGCGGGCCCGCCATGACAACACCTACGTGAGCTTCGCCAGGGCGCAGTCGCTGCGCCACCGCGAGACGCTACTCGAGCAACCGCTCGCGCATGCCGTGCAGCAGCGCTTCGCCGCCATGTCCCGCGAATCGATCGAGGAGCAGCGCCGCATCGAAGCCGCGGACGACATCGACTTCGAAACGTTCCGCCAGCGCTACCTCAAGCAGGATCTGCCCGCCGAGCTCGCGCTGCAGCCCTGACGCATCGCGCCTAATTCAGCGCGTCGTCCTTGTAGTACTTGGTCCCCTGAATCGTCGCCTGCAGGGCGAGGCCGTTCTTGGTGATCTGGTAGAGCTCCATGCCGGGCGCCACCGTGATCGCGCCCGCCGCAGAGCCGCCCTTGCTGCCGGCGACAGCCGCGGCATCGGCCTGCGCGCTGCCCTCCCAGCCCGAGTCGAGAAAGGACTTGAGCGCCTTGTCGCTGGTGAACACGAATACGCCGCGAAAGTCCTTCACCCCGAGGCCGATCCCGATTCCGCCCGAGACCATCTTCATGTACACGTCCTTGCCGCTGCGGTTGTCGCGCACCACGCCACTACCGGCCGCGGCCGAAAGCAGGATCAGGTTGACGCCGACGTTGCTGAACACGCCGTAGCCGACCGACTTCTGGAGATGCGCCTTCGCCGCCGGATGGATCCTGTACAGATCGGCCAGCGTCTCGGCGCGCATCTTGGCGATCTCGGCGCGCTTTTGCGCCGCTTCGTCGGCCCGTGCCGGCGCTGCGGGACCGGCGAGCAATGCCAGCAGCAGCAACACCGCGCCGAAACTTCGCAACCCATCGTTCATCGCTTGAATCCTCCGAGCACCGCCATGTATTGTGGCTTCACCATCGCAAGACCCTCCTTGACCGCCTTGTCGGGTGCGCCATAGACCACCATGCGCACCGGCTTCAGCGCCGCCATGAAGCGCTTGGCGAATTTCTGCCCGAACGTGCCCAGGTGCGCCAGCACGGCCGCCGAGTCCTTGTAGCGCTCGAAGATATGGCAGGTCCTGCCGTCCTCGCTGATATTCCATTCGAAGTTCAGCGTGCCCGGCTCGTTGCGCGTCGCGGCAACCATGTCCTTCAGCAGCGCCTTCAGCTTTTCCAGGTCCTCCTGCACGCTGAGCTCGAACAACCAATAGATCTCCGTGCTCATGTTGCCCCCTTGATGGCCTCGCCCTTTGGCGGTGCACGCGGGGATGATCCCGCCGGGAAGGCGGAAACGCAATGCCATAAGGCACACCGGACGCGCGCACGCTATCCTTCGCCGTGGGCGCCTCGCCGCCGCTCCCGCACTTCGACACCACACCCCGATCCCTGGACGCGCATGAAGATCAACGCACTCGAAACGCTGCGCCTGAAGCGCCGCCCGAATCTCATCTGGGTGCGCGTGCATACGGACGAGGGCCTCGTCGGCCTGGGCGAGACCTGGTTCGGCGCCTCGGCGGTGGAAGCCGACCTGCACGATCGCATCGCGCCGCTCGTGCTCGGCGAGGACCCTCGGCGCATCGACGCGCTGAACCGCAAGATGCGCCCCTACGCGGGCTTTTCCGGCACCGGTGCCGAGCTGCGTGCGCTCTCGGCGGTGGATGTCGCGCTGTGGGATCTCGCCGGCAAGGCCGCGGGCGTTCCCATTTGCGCGCTGCTTGGCGGCGCGACGCGCGAGCGGGTACGCGTCTACAACACCTGCGCAGGGCCGGCGTACGTTTCGCAGAGCTCGGACGTGCGGCCGAAAAACTTCGGCGTCGGCGCAGGCGGCACGCTGCGCGGGCGCAGCTTCGAGGACCTCAAGGCATTTCTCGAGCGCCCCGACGAGCTCGCCGCGGAGCTGCTCGAGATGGGCATCGCGTCGATGAAGATCTGGCCGTTCGACTTCGCCGCAGGCGCCGCGGACGGGATGGACCTCTCGAACGAGGATCTCGCCAAAGCGCTCGCGCCCTTCGAGCGCGTGCGCAAGGCGCACGGTTCGCGCATGAAACTGAAGGCCGAGCTGCATGGCCTCTGGTCGCTGCCCGCGGCGAAGAAGATCGCGCGTGCGCTCGAGCCGCTCGACATGGACTGGATCGAGGACCCGGTATGGATGGACCGCATGGACGATCTCGGCGAGCTTTCACGCTCGACGCGCGCGCCGCTCGCGGGCGGCGAAACGCTCGGCGGCCTCGGCCAGATCCGCGCGCTCATCGAGCAGGGCAAGGTCTCGGTGCCGATCGTCGATGTCACCTGGGGCGGGGGCATCAGCTTCGCGCACAAGGCGGCGGCGCTCGCGGAGTCCTTCGGCCGGCCGATCGCGTTTCACGACTGCTCGGGGCCGGTGACGCTCACCGCCTCGGTCCATCTTGCGCTTGCCTGCGCCAACGTCTGGGAACAGGAGATGGTGCGCGCGTTCTACTACGGCTGGTACCACGAGCTGGTCGACCGTCTGCCGCCGCTCGAGCGCGGCGAGATCGGCGTGCCGCAAGGCGCGGGGCTCGGCCTTGAGCTGCTGCCCGAGCTCGCGGCGCGCGAGGATGCGATGCGTCGCGAAAGCAAGCTCTGAGGAGCGCCCGCTTCGTCAGCCCCCCAGTCGGCTCAGCTCCATCGTGCAGGGACGGCTGCCCACCTCGCCGCTGAGCACGAACCGATCGCCCTTGAACTTTCCCTCGTAGTGGACCGTGCGCTCCTGGCCGGCGAACTCGCCGCTCCCGACAATCAGCATGCCCCTAAGCGCGAGGTCCCCATTGGTCGCGATCTTGCCGTCGAGCGCGATATAGCCGGATTCGCCTGGGCGCGCACGTCGAACGCGCACAAAGCCCTCGCTGATGTTGGTCGGGAACTGCGTCCTGACCTCGGGGGCACGGCGGGTCGCGTCACAGGCTTGCGAGGCGATCCATGTGCCGTCGAAGCGACGCTCCCCACTGACGGCAGACTGCGCGGCCGCTGCCTGCTGCGTCGTTGCCGCGGCCTGCTGTTGCGCCTTCGCGTCGGCGGCCGCCTTCGCCGCGGCTTCCTCGAGCGCCTTGGCTTGCGCGGCGCTCGCTTCGGCCTGTTCGCGAGCGCGTGTTGCGGCGAAGGACTGCGCCTGCGCATCGCGCTTGATCGCCTCCGCCTCGGCACGCGCCTTCGCCACCTCGGCTTCCGCGCGCGCCTTGGCTTCGGACGCGCGCTGCGCCTCGAGGGAGCGCCGGGCGTCGGCGGCGGCTGCGGACTCGGCCTCGGCCTGCTTCTTCGCCGCCTCCGTTTCGGCTTTCGCGCGCGCGAGCTCGGCTTCCATCCTCGCGCGCTCCTCGGATTCGCGCCGGTCCTGCTCGGCACGCGCCGCTTCGACGCGCGCAGCCTCCGCCTTCACGGCCTCTGCTTTCGCAGCTTCGGTTTGCGCCGCTTCAATGCGGGCGGCTTCTGCGTTTGCGACCTCGGCGTCGCCATTCGCGCCGGGCAACCAGCCTGCCTGCCACGCCGTTGCAGCCGCCACGAGCACCAGCGCGGCGGCGCCCCACGCCCAGCTCGGCACGCCGCCGCGCCGCCGTACCGGCTCGGCGGGCTTCGTCGGCCCCGGCACCATCGGCGGCACCGGACCCGCGAAGCGGTACGCGCGGATCGGGCGCGCAATGTTCTTCAGATTCTGCTCGCCGATGTCGATGAAGCCGAGATTGAGCTTGCCAGAGATCTGGTCGAATACACTCGAGGAGATGCACACGCCGCCGGGCTCGGCGATGCTCTCCAGGCGCACCGCAACGTTCACGCCATCGCCGTGCACCTCCGCCTCGCTCACGATCACGTCGCCGAGGTTGACGCCGATGCGGAACCACATGCGGTCGTGCTCGGGCAGCTTCTCGTTGCGCTCGCGCACCGCGTCCTGGATCTCGGTCGCGCAGCGCACCGCGTCGACCGCGCTGCCGAATTCAGCGAGCACGCTGTCGCCCGCGGTGCCCACGATCTTGGCGCCGTAGTTCGCGATTAGCGCGTCGATCACTTCGCGGTGCCCCGCGAGGACACGGATCGTGCGCACTTCGTCCTCGCCCATCATGCGGCTGTAGCCGACCGCATCGGCGGCGAGAATCGCCATCAACCGGCGCTTTACCGGAGCGTCTTCCATCTCACCTCTCTGGAGCTTTCGCTCGAAATCATCGCGCTCGCAGCACGCGCCTGCAAGCCGCTACCACGCCGCCTCGAGCAACGCCATGAGGTCGGCTTCGCCGCGAATCGGTCGCGGGTTGGTGCGTACCCACATATTTTCCATTGCGCCGGCGGCGATCTGCGCGAGCTGCGCGCGCTCGACTTTCAGGTCACGCAGCCGCGCCGGCAGGCCGAGCCGCGCGACGAGTTCGGCGACCGCGGCGGACGCGTCGCCATCGGCGCGACCCATGGCGGCGGCGATGCGTGCTTGCGCCTCGCGCGTCGCCTCCAAATTCCAGCGCATCACATGCGTCAGCATTATGCACGAGGTGTAGCCGTGGCTCATCCCCGTCACTGCACCGAGGCTGTGGCCAATGCCGTGGCTCGCGCCGTAAGGCACGCGCATGACGCCTAGGCCCGACATCCATGCCGCGTGCAGGCAGTCGAGCCGCGCCGCGAGATCGTGCGGCGCCTCCCGCGTGCGCTGAAGCGACTTGGCGAACAGCCGCAGCGCATGCAGCCCGCATGCCTCGATCAGCGGCGAATGCTGCACCGAGCAGATGCCTTCGACCGCATGGTCGATCGCGCGCAGCGCGGTCGAGAGCCACAGCCACTCGGGCGTATGCGTCGTGACTTCGGGATCGAGTATCACGCTCGCCGCGCCGATCTCGCGCCCGACGTACGCGTCCTTTACTTTGCGTACGGGGTCGGTGCAGCCGCCAAGGTCCGAATACTCGGCCGCCGAGAGCGTGGTCGAGACCACGATCTGGCGGAAAGGCGGCGGCCTGGGCCCGGGAACGCGGCGCGCGCCAGGCGCGCGCGCGTGATGCGCCTCGAGATCCTCGGGGCGTGTCACGCCGTGAGCGAGCGCGATCAGCATCACCTTCACGGTGTCGATCGCGGTGCCGCCGCCCACCGTGAGCACGAGGTCGGGCCGCGCCGCACGCGCCGCCTCGGCCGCGGCGATGACGCTCGCGCGCGGCGTGTGCTCGATGCAGGCATCGAACGTGGCCGTGTAGCGTTCGCCAAGCGCCTCGCGCAGCCGCTCGATGACGTCGGTTCTGGTGTTGAGCGTACGGCTGGTGACGATGAAGACGCGCTTCGCGCCGCGCCGCTCGGTTTCCTCGAGCACCGCCTGCGTCGCGGGCTTGCCCCAGATCACGCGGTCCTGGGCGAGGAATTCATGCATGCCTGGATTCATCCGAGACCTACCGTGAGACCGTTGTCGCGGTGCCCGCTGTCGGCGCGCGCTCGATCAACCGCCGCAACACGATGAAGGCGGGAGCGCAAACGAGGAACGCGAGCCCGGCGAACACCACCGGCGCGGCCGAATCGCCGCTGCGGTCGAAAAGCACGCCTGCCAGCGGCGGTAC
>JBFKUL010000117.1:0-8745 GCA_041635755.1 Burkholderiales bacterium
GCACGAGCCCCATGCCTGAGCCCACCACTCCCCGGATGGAAAACGGCCAAGACGGCCGCGTACGCGCGGTGATCGACGCCGTGCTGCCCTGCGTGGACGGCGGGCGCTTCCCGGTGAAGCGCATCGCCGGCGAGCGCGTCGAGATCGAGGCCCACGCTCTGACCGACGGCCACGACGTGCTGCGCACCATGCTGCGCTGGCGCGCCGAGGACGAGAAGAGCTGGCACGAAGTCGAGATGAAGCCGCTCGGCAACGACCGCTGGAGCGCGAGCTTCGTGCCGCCCGCGCCGGGGCGCTATGCCTACACGGTGACGACCTGGGTCGATCACTTCGAGTCCTGGCACCACGAGCTCGAGCGCCGCGTCGAGGCCGACGACATCCGCATCGCCGCGCTGGTCGGTGCGGAGCTGATCGAGGCCTGCGCCGCGCGCGCCGCGAACGACGACAAGAAGACGCTTACCGACTTCGCCGCCAAGCTGCGCGCCGACGCCGGCAAGAAGTCGGGCGACGCCAAGGCGCTCAAGGCGTTCGCGCTCGACGAGACGCTCGCCGAGGTCGCCGAGCGCTATCCTGACCGCAGCCTTGCCATCACGCATCCGCTCGAGCTGCCGCTGATCGTCGAGCGCGAGCGCGCACGCTACAGCACCTGGTACGAGCTTTTTCCGCGCTCGACTTCGCCCACACCGGGAAAGCACGGCACTTTCCGTGATGTCGAGGCGCGCCTGCCCTATGTCGCCGAGCTCGGCTTCGACGTGCTGTACTTCCCGCCGATCCACCCGGTCGGGCGTGAGAAACGGAAAGGCAAGAACAACACCTTGACCCCCGGGCCCGAGGACTTCGGCAGCCCGTGGGCGATCGGCGCGAAAGAAGGCGGCCACAAGGACATCCTGCCCGAGCTCGGCACCATCGAGGACTTCCGCCGCCTGGTGAAGAAGGCGAACGCGCATGGCATCGAGATCGCGCTCGACATCGCCTACCAGTGCGCGCCCGATCATCCCTATGTGAAAGCGCACCCGAAGTGGTTCCGCTGGCGCCCCGACGGCACCGTGCAATACGCCGAGAACCCGCCCAAGAAGTACCAGGACATCTACCCGTTCAACTTCGAGAGCGAGGACTGGCAGGGCCTGTGGGCGGAGCTCAAGAGCGTGCTCGATTACTGGATTGGCGAGGGCGTGAAGATCTTCCGCGTCGACAACCCGCACACCAAGGCCTTCCCGTTCTGGGAGTGGGCGATCGCCGAGGTGAAGAAGAAGCACCCGGACGTGATCTTCCTCGCCGAGGCGTTCACGCGGCCGAAAGTCATGCACCGGCTGGCGAAGCTCGGCTTTTCGCAGTCCTACACCTACTTCACCTGGCGCAACACCAAGGCCGAGCTGATCGAATACTTCACCGAGCTCGCGCAGGGCCCGGGGCGCGAGTACTTCCGCCCGAACGCCTGGCCCAATACGCCCGACATCCTGAATGAGAACCTGCAGTTCGGCGGCCGGCCGATCTTCATGACGCGCCTGGTGCTTGCCGCGACGCTGGCGGCGAACTACGGCATCTACGGCCCGGCCTACGAGCTGATGGAGAGCACGCCGCGCGAGCCCGGCAGCGAGGAGTACCTCGATTCCGAGAAATACCAGCTGCGCGCCTGGGACCTCGATCGTGCCGACAGCCTGCGAAGCTTCATCGCGCGGGTGAACCGCATCCGGCGCGAGAATCCGGCGCTGCACGCCGACTGGAGCCTGGAATTCGTGCCGATCGACAACGATCAGATCATCGCCTATATCAAGTCCTCGCCCGAAATCGACAACGTGGTGCTCACCGTGGTCAATCTCGACCCGCGCAACACGCAATCGGGCTGGCTCGAGCTCGACGCCAAGGCGCTCGGCATCGATCCCGACAAGCAGTTCCAGATGCACGACCTGATCTCCGGCCAGCGCTTCCTGTGGCAGGGCGGGCGCAACTACATCCAGCTCGACCCGAACCGCTCGCCGGCGCACATCTTCCGCCTGCGCCGCCGCGTGCGACGCGAGCAGGACTTCGACTACTTCCTTTGATCCCGAGCCAACGATGAACACGGTCGTGACCGAAGACATCGAGACCAAGACCCGCGAGGAATCCGCCGCCGCGGCCGACGATCCGCTCTGGTACAAGGACGCGGTCGTCTACCAGCTGCACATCAAGGCGTTCTTCGACTCGAACGACGACGGCATGGGCGACTTCAAGGGGCTCACCTCGAAGCTCGATTACGTCAAGGACCTCGGCGTCAACACCATCTGGCTTTTGCCGTTCTACCCCTCGCCGCTGAAGGACGACGGCTACGACGTCGCCGACTACCATAACGTGCACCCGCAGTACGGCACGCGCAACGACTTCCGCCAGTTCGTGCGCGAGGCGCACCGGCGCGATCTGCGCGTGATCACCGAGCTGGTGGTCAACCACACCTCCGACCAGCACCCCTGGTTCCAGGCCGCGCGCAAGGCGCCGCCAGGCTCGCCCAAGCGCAACTATTACGTCTGGAGCGACGACGACCAGAAGTACAAGGGCACGCGCATCATCTTCACCGACACCGAGAGCTCGAACTGGACCTGGGACCCGGTCGCCAAGGCCTATTACTGGCACCGCTTCTTCAGCCACCAGCCGGACCTCAACTTCGACAACCCGCAGGTGATGAAGGCGGTGCTGCGCACCATGCGCTTCTGGCTCGACATGGGCGTGGACGGGTTCCGGCTCGACGCCATTCCGTATCTCATCGAGCGCGAAGGCACCAACAACGAGAACCTGCCCGAGACGCACGTGGTGCTCAAGCACATCCGCGCCGAGCTCGACAAGCACTACCAGGGGAAGCTGTTCCTCGCCGAAGCGAACCAGTGGCCCGAGGACGTGCGCGAGTATTTCGGCGCCGGCGACGAATGCCACATGGCCTACCACTTCCCGCTGATGCCGCGCATGTACATGTCGATCGCGCTGGAAGACCGCCACCCGGTGACCGAGATCATGCAGCAGACCCCGGAGATTCCGGAGAACTGCCAGTGGGCGATCTTCCTGCGCAACCACGACGAGCTCACGCTCGAGATGGTGACCAGCAAGGAGCGCGACTACATGTACCGCATGTACGCCGCCGACCCGCGCGCGAGGATCAACCTCGGCATCCGCCGGCGCCTCGCGCCGCTGATGGAGAACGACCTCGACCGCATCAAGCTGATGAACAGCCTGCTCCTGTCGATGCCGGGCTCGCCGATCATCTACTACGGCGATGAGATCGGCATGGGCGACAACATCTTCCTCGGCGATCGGAACGGCGTCAGGACGCCCATGCAGTGGAGCCCCGACCGCAACGCCGGCTTCTCGCGCGCCGACCCGCAGCGCCTGTTCCTGCCGCCGATCATGGATCCGGTCTACGGCTTCGAGTCGGTCAACGTCGAGGCGCAGACGCGCGACCCGAGCTCGATGCTCAACTGGATGAAGCGCATGCTCGCGGTGCGCAAGATCAGCAAGGCCTTCGGCCGCGGCAAGCTCAGCTTCCTGCGGCCCGGCAATCGCAAGATCCTCGCCTATCTGCGCGAGTTCGGCGACGAGGCAATCCTGTGCGTGGCCAACGTCGGGCGCTCGGCGCAGCCGGTCGAGCTTGATCTCGCCCGCTTCAAGGGCCGCGTCCCCGTGGAGCTGCTCGGGCGCACCGCCTTTCCGCCGATCGGCGAGCTGCCCTATCTGCTGACGCTGCCGGCGCACGGCTTTTACTGGTTCCGCCTCGCCACCGACGTCGCGGTGCCGCGCTGGCACGAACAGTACCTGCCGACCGAGGAGCGCCCGGTGCTGGTGCTGTTCGACGGCTGGCGCAGCCTGTTCCGCGACCGCGTCGTGCCCTGGCGCATCGGCATGGCCGACAAGACGCGCGCGCAATTCGAGACCGACACGCTGCCGCGCTATATCGAGGGGCAGCGCTGGTACGCCTCAAAGGGCGCGACAGTGTCGCGCGCGAAGCTCGTCGATCACGTGGTGTGGGAAGACCGTAAGTTCAGCTGGCTGCTGCCGCTGCTCGATCTCGAGGGGCCGCCCGAGCGCTCGCAGTACTTCATGCCCCTCTCGCTCGCCTGGGAGGAGCGCGACGAGGAGCGCCTGAAGGGAATGGCCGCGGCTACCATCGCCAAAGTCCGCCAGCAGGCCAACGTCGGTATCATGGGCGACGCCTTCCACGACGAGGCGTTCTGCCGCGCGATGGTGCAGGCGATCGGCGAGGGCAAGGAGCTCGCTACCGCGCACGGCAAGCTGCAGTTCCGCCCGACCGCCGCCTTCGAGCGCATTGCGGGCAAGGAACCGGCGAAGCTCGCCGTCGGGCGGCCAAAGGCGCTCAGCTCGAACACCATCGTCACGCTTGGCGATCGCCTGTTCCTGAAAGGCTACCGGCGACTTCGCCAGGGGCTCAACCCCGAGCTCGAGATCGGGCGCTTTCTCACCGAGGTGGCGAAGTACCCGAACTGCGTGCCGGTGGCGGGCGCGCTCGAGTACCGCGCCGCCGACGGCACGCTGATGACGCTCGCCCTCGTGCAGTCCTACCTGCGCAACCAGGGCGATGGCTGGACCTACACGCTCGACTATCTCGATCGCTTCCTCGAGGAGCGCCGCACCTCGAGCGCCGAGCTGCCCACGGACGTGCACGGCGCCTACCTTGCGCTGGTGCAAACGCTCGGTGCGCGCACCGGCGAGCTGCACCGCGCCTTCGCGCAGAAGACCGGCGATGCGGCCTTCGACCCCGAGCCGCTCAGGGACGAGGATCTCGCCGCAATGCGCAAGCACGCCGAGACCGAGGCGCGCACCACCTTCACGCTGCTCGAGGCCCGGATCGAGCAGTTCACCGGCGCAGCGCGCGATGAGGCGCAGGCATTGCTGGCGGCGCGCGAGCGCGTGCTCGAGCGCATCGCGCAGTTCGCCTCGGGCGGGCAGCAGATGCTCAAGACGCGCTTCCACGGCGACTACCATCTCGGGCAGGTGCTGCTCGCGCACAACGACTTTTATCTGATCGACTTCGAGGGCGAGCCGGCGCGCAGCTTCGACGAGCGCCGCGCCAAGCAATCGCCGCTGCGCGACGTCGCGGGGATGCTGCGCTCGTTCAACTACGCGCAGTGGAGCGCGCTGCGAGACGCCGCGCACAACGCCGACGAGACCGGCAAGCTCGCACCGCTCGCACGCGCCTGGGAAGCCGAGGCGCGGCGCACGTTCCTGCGCGCCTACGACGACGCGGCGCGCGGCGCGCTGATCTACGAGCGCATCGCGCCGGGCGAAGGCCTGCTCGGCCTGTTCGAGCTGGAGAAGGCGCTCTACGAGCTGCGCTACGAGATCGGCAACCGGCCCGACTGGGTGCGAATCCCGCTGCAGGGCATTCTCGGCCTCGTCGGGTCGCGCTAGGCAACGCGTTTAGGAGAGGTCCATGGAAAGCGTCAACATGCTGCTCGAGCCCGCAAGGGCGTTCCTGGTCCAGATCGGCGCTTTCCTGCCGCGCCTGGGGCTCGCGGTACTGGTGCTGGTGCTGGGGTGGCTGCTCGCCAAGGCAGTGCGCTTCGCGATTCAGAAAGCCTTGCGCGCGATCAACTTCAACGTGCTCACCGAGCGCTCGGGCATGGACGGGTTCCTCCAGCAAGGGGGTATGCAGGGCGACACCACGAGCCTGTTCGGCATGCTCGCCTACTGGCTGGTGATCCTTGCCGCGCTCATCATCGCCTTCAACGGCCTGGGACTCACCTACATCACCGACCTGCTCGGACAGGTGGTGCTGTTCGTGCCCAAGGTGATCGTCGCGCTGCTGATCCTCGCCTTCGGCTCGTACTTCGCGCGCTTCGTCGGCAATTCGGTAATCACCTATTGCAGGAACGTCGACATCCAGGACGCAGACTTCCTCGGCAAGCTTGCGCAGTACGCGATCATGGCCTTCGTCGTGCTGATTGCGCTCGACCAGATCGAGGTCGGCGGCGACATCGTGCGCCAGACCTTCCTCATCGTGCTCGCGGGCATCGTGTTCGCGCTCGCGCTCGCCTTCGGCATCGGCGGCAAGGATTGGGCCGCCGAGCGGCTCGAGCGCTGGTGGCCGAAGAGCAAGAAAAACCGCGCGCCCTGAGCACTCGGCCTCGCATCCCACAGGCGCGGTGCCTCCGGACCCGGCTCGCGGCGTGCAACAATCGATCTTCCCAATCCGAGTCGAGACCTAAATGAGCAGCGAGACCCCGATCACCGCCATCTGGCCCGGCCGCGCTTACCCGCGCGGCGCCAACTGGGACGGCGAAGGCGTCAACTTCGCAATGTTTTCGGAGAACGCCGAAAAAGTCGAGCTGTGCATCTTCGACGAGAGCGGCCGACGCGAGCGACAGCGGATCGCGCTGCGCGAGCGCACCGACCACGTCTGGCACTGCTACCTGCCCGAGGCGCGGCCGGGCCTCGCCTACGGCTACCGCGTGCACGGCCCCTACAAGCCCGAGGAGGGTCACCGCTTCAACCCGAACAAGCTGGTGATCGATCCCTACGCCAAGGACTATATCGGCGCGCTGCGCTGGAGCGACGCGCTTTACGGCTACACCGTCGGCCACAAGAAGGAAGACCTCGCCTTCGACCGGCGCGACAGCGCTGCGTTCATGCCCAAGTGCCGCGTGCTCGAGCCGGCCTTCACCTGGGGCGAGGACCGCCGCCCCGATGTGCCCTGGCACGAGATGGTGATCTACGAGCTGCACGTGCGCGGCTTCACCATGCAGCACCCCGAGGTGCCGCAGCCGCTGCGCGGCACCTACGCGGGACTGGCGACCGCGCCGGTGATCGAGCATTTGAAGCGCATGGGCATCACCACGGTCGAGCTGATGCCGGTGCACAGCTACATCAACGACCGGAATCTCTTCGAGAAGGGCCTGCAGAATTACTGGGGCTACAACACGCTCGGCTTCTTCGCGCCGGAGCTGCGCTACAGCGCCTCCGAGAAGGTGAAGGAGTTCAAGACCACGGTGAAGACGCTGCACTCGGCGGGCATCGAGGTGATCCTCGACGTGGTCTACAACCACACCTGCGAGGGCAACCACCTCGGGCCGACACTGTCGTTCCGCGGCATCGACAATGCCGCCTACTACATCCTCTCCGAGGAGGACAGGCGTTTCTACGCCGACTTCACCGGCTGCGGCAACACGGTGAACCTCGAGCACCCCAGGGCACTGCAGCTGCTGATGGACTCGCTGCGCTACTGGGTCGAGGAAATGCACGTCGACGGCTTTCGCTTCGACCTCGCCTCTGCGCTTGCACGCGAGCGCGGCAAGGTCGAGCACCTGGGCGGTTTCTTCGACGTCATCCGTCAGGACCCGACCTTGAACCGGGTGAAACTCATCGCCGAGCCCTGGGACCTCGGACACGGCGGCTACCAGGTAGGCAACTTTCCGCTCGGCTGGGCGGAGTGGAACGACCGCTACCGCGACGGCATGCGCGCCTACTGGAAGGGCGACGGCGGCTTCATCGGCGAGTTCGCCAGCCGCATCACCGGCTCCTCCGACTTGTACGGGCGCTCGGGCAAGCGCCCGCACGCGAGCATCAACTTCGTCACCGCGCACGACGGCTTCACGCTGCACGATCTGGTCTCCTACAACGACAAGCACAACGAGGCGAACGGCGAGGAGAACCGCGACGGCCACAGCCACAACCTGTCATGGAACAGCGGCGCCGAAGGCCCGACCGACGATCCGGAGGTCAACCGTTTGCGCGAGCGCCGCAAGCGGAACTTCCTCGCCACGCTGCTGCTGTCGCAGGGCGTGCCGATGCTGCTCGCCGGCGACGAGATCGGCCATACGCAGAACGGCAACAACAACGCCTACTGCCAGGACAACGAGATCGGCTGGCTCGACTGGACACCCACGCCCGAGCGCGCCAACCTGCTCGGCTTCGTGCGCCGCCTGGTGGCGCTGCGCCGCGCGCATCCGAGCTTTCGCCGGCGCGATTTCTTCGAGGGCCGGCCGCTGCACGGCAGCGAAGTAAAGGACGTGCTCTGGCTCAAGCCCGACGGCCACGAGATGAGCGACCAGGAATGGGAACATGAGCATGCGCGCTGCCTCGGCATGTACCTCGCGGGCACCGGCATCGCCGATGTCGGCCGCCACGGCCGACCGGTCGAGGACGACGATTTCCTGATCCTGTTCAACGCGCACCACGAGGACGTGTCCTTTTCGATTCCGGCGCTGGGCGGCGAGCCCTGGGAGGCGCTGCTCGACACCTTCGTCGAGTCCGGCGCCGCGGAGCCTCACCGCTATCCGCCCGGCGAGCCCTACGCGCTGCACGGGCGCTCGCTCGCGCTGCTGACCCGGCGCGCCTCCGCGGCATGAAGCGCTCGCACGCCATGCCCTTCGGCGCGGCGTTGCTCGAGGGCGGCGGGACCCGCTTTCGCCTGTGGGCGCCGGGCGCGCCGCGCGTCGATCTGATGCTCGCACAGGGCGCACCACGGCCCATGAACGCGCTCGAGCGCGGCTGGCACGAGCTGGTGGTCGCCGAGGCTTCAACAGGCACGCGCTACCAGTTCGTGCTGCCCGACGGGCTCTCGGTGCCCGACCCGGCCTCGCGCTTCAATCCGGAGGACATTAACGGCCCGAGCGAGGTGATCGATCCGCGCGCCTACTCCTGGCGCGACAAGAGCTGGCGCGGCCGGCCCTGGCACGAAGCGGTCATCTACGAATTGCACGTGGGCACCTTCACGCCCGAGGGCACGCTCGCGGCGGCGCAGGTGCGCCTCGCCGAGCTTGCCGA
>JBFKUL010000118.1:0-8655 GCA_041635755.1 Burkholderiales bacterium
AAGCCCTACCTCGACGGCTTCCGCGCGCTGTTCATCCGCGACTCGGCGGCGAACGTGTCGGTGATCCGCGGCGAGCGCGCGCACATCCAGTTCCGCGGCTTCAGCCCGGCCGAACGCGACAGCCTGGTGGCCGCGCTCGGCGACAAGATCACGGTGCAGGAAAGTCCCTGGGACTGCGTGCTGCTCGTCGCCATCAACCACGAGAAAAAACCGTTCGACGACAAGCGCGTGCGCCGCGCACTGACGCTGGCGATCGACCGCTATCAGGGCTCCGAGGCGCTGTCCAAGATCGCGATCGTCAAGGCGGTCGCCGGCGTCCAGGTGCCCGGCACCCCGTTCGCGACACCGCCCGATCAGCTGGCCGAGGTCGCAGGCTACTGGCGCGACATCAACAAGTCGCGTGCCGAAGCGCGGCGCCTGCTCAAGGAAGCCGGCGTACCCGAAGGGTTCCAGTTCACGTTCACGAACCGGGGCATCCCGATGCCCTACGAGCCGCTGGGCGTCTGGCTGATCGATCAGTGGCGCCAGATCGGCCTGAACGTGAAGCAGGAAGTGATCGAGGCGGCCGCCTATTTCGGGGTGATCCGCAAGGGCGAGGCCCAGGTCTTCATGGACTTCCAGTGCGGCTACATCGTCGAGCCCGACCTCGACATGTACAAGTTCCTCTCGAGCGACCGCAATCCGGCGAACTACGGCCGTTACACCGACCGCGTGCTGGACGAGCTGTACGACAAGCAGGGCCGGGCGACGAACCCGGAGGAGCGCAAGCGCCTCATCCGCGCCTTCGAGAAGCGCCTGCTCGACGAGGAAGCGCACTACCTGATCACGCTGCAGTGGCACCGCATCATCCCGCACTCATCGAAGGTCAAGGGCTGGACGGTGACGCCGAGCCACTATCTCAACAACACACTGGACACGGTCTGGCTCACGCAGTAATCAGGCCGTCACAGGAGCCAACCCCGGGGGCGCTCCCCCGGGGTGTCTCCCCATGCTGCATTACATCCTGAAGCGCGTACTGCTGATGATCCCGACCATGCTCGGGGTCGCGGTGCTCATCTTCCTGCTGCTGCGGGTGGTGCCGGGCGACGTGGTGGAGGCCCGCTACATGGGCAGCGGCAGCCAGTTCCAATCGCAGGAACTGATGCTGATCGAGCGCAAGAAGCTCGGCCTCGACCAGCCGCTGTGGAATCAGTTCGCCGACTGGATGTCGGGCCTCGCGAGACTCGATTTCGGATTGTCGATGTGGACCGGCGCGCCGATCATCGAGGAAATCAAGCTGCGCTTCGAGCTCTCGCTGCAGCTCGCGATCATGGCGACCGTGGTGGCGACCCTGCTCGCCATTCCGCTCGGCATCATCGCGGCGCTCAAGCAGGACACGTGGGTGGACTACGCGGTGCGCGTGTTCTCCATCGCCGGGCTGGCGATGCCCTCGTTCTGGCTCGGCATCCTGATGATTCTCGGCCTGCTCATCGTCTTCAAGTGGCTGCCGCCGATGGTCTACACGCCGTTCTGGGTGGATCCATGGGAGAACCTGGCGCAGCTCATCTGGCCGGCGCTCGCGATCGGCTACCGCTATTCGGCGGTGGCGACGCGCATGATGCGCTCGGCGATGCTCGAGGTGCTGCGCGAGGACTACATCCGCACCGCGCGCGCCAAGGGCCTGTGGCTCAAGCTCATCCTGGTGCGCCATGCGCTCAAGAACGCGATGCTGCCGGTGCTCACCGTGATCGGCCTCGAGTTCGCGTTCCTGATGGGCGGTCTGGTGGTGACCGAGCAGGTGTTCAATCTGAACGGGCTGGGAATGCTTTTCGTCGAGGGGGTGACGCGTCGCGACTACACGCTCACCCAGGCGCTGGTGCTGATCGTCGCGTTCGTGTTCATCTTCGTCAATTTCCTGGTCGACATCGCCTACGCGTGGCTCGACCCGCGGATCCGGTACCGCTAGCCATGGTCGTTACCCCGCAAACCCTCGAGGCACTGACACGCGAACCCGAGCCGCGCGGCGGCTGGCGCGCGGCGGTCGTCGATTTCACGCTGCAGCGACCGCTTGGCGCGATCGGCGCATTCATCATCCTGGTGATGGTCGTGCTCGCTGCGCTCGCCAACGTGATCGCGCCCTACGATCCGCTCGCGACCGACTATGGCGCGATGCTCGCGGGACCGAGCACGAAGCACTGGCTCGGCACGGACGCGTTCGGGCGCGACGTGCTCTCGCGCATCATCTATGGATCGCGCACGGCCCTGATGGTCGGCCTGGGCGCCTCCCTCATCGGCACCATCGCCGGGGCGCTGATCGGCGTCTCGAGCGCCTATTTCGGCGGTCGCGTCGATCTGTTCATCCAACGCCTGATGGACGTCCTGCTTGCCTTTCCGATCATCATCCTCGCGCTGGTGGTGGTCGCGATCCTCGGCACGGGCGTCGAGAACGTGATCCTGGCGATCGCGATCCCGATGATCCCGCGCTGCGCGCGCGTGGTGCGCTCGAGCGCGCTGGCGGTCCGCGAGATGCCCTACGTGGACGCGGCGCGCGCCGCGGGCTTTCGCCCTTCGCGCATCATCCTGCGCCACATGCTGCCGAACGTCATGGCGCCGCTCCTGATCATGCTGACCGCGTTTCTCGGCCAGGCGATCCTGTACGAAGCCTCCCTTTCGTTCCTCGGGCTCGGGGTGACCGAGCCGACCGCGGCCTGGGGCTTGATGCTGCGCGGCGCGGCAGTGCAGTTCGCCGAAACGGCGCCGTGGATGGCGATCTTCCCCGGCCTCGCGATCAGCCTCGCAGTGTTCGCCTTCAATCTGTTCGGCGACTCGCTGCGCGACGCGCTCGACCCGCGCCTGCGTACGCAGTAGCGCGGCCCCGGATCGAGCCGGGGCGCGCCTCGCGAGGCGTCGTTGCTGCGGCACGCCCGTTGCCTCTATCATGCGCTGATCCACTCGAAGGGACCGACCCATGGCGAAGAGAAAGGGCGCGCAGCTCATTGCCGAGTTTCTCGTCGGGGAAAAAATCCCCTACGTTTTCGGCATCTGCGGGCACGGCAACGTCGGCCTGCTCGATGCGCTCTACGACGTGGCCGACAAGGTCAAGCTCATCTCGCCGCGGCATGAGCAGGTCGCCGGCCACATGGCCGACGGGTACTTCCGCGTCAAGCACGAGCCGGTGGCGACGCTCACTTCGACCGGGCCGGGCTCGGCGAACCTCATCATGTCGCTCGCGGTGGCGCAGACCGATTCCTCGGCGTTTCTCGCGATCACCGCGAACGTGCCGACCTCGCAGTTCAACCGCGGGCCGTTCCAGGAATTGAATCGCCACCACCAGGCCGACTACCCGAACGTGGTGCGCCCGGTGGTGAAGCGCAGCTTCCAGCCCACGCGCGTCGAGATGCTGCCGCTCGCGATGCGCCAGGCGGTGACCACGATGACGAGCGGCCGGCCCGGGCCGGTGAACCTCGACGTGCCCTTCAACCTGTTTCGCGAAGAGGCCGACGTGGCGCTCGAAGCGCCGTGGGACGGTTATCTCTCGCGCCGCAGCGGCGCCTCGAACGAGGACGTCAAGAAGGCGCTCGACATGATCCTCGCCGCGCAGCGCCCGGTGCTTTTCATCGGCCACGGCGTGACGCTCTCGGAAGCCTCGGCCGAGCTCACGCGCTTCGTCAAGCGGCTCAACATCCCGGTGATCAGCTCGCCGAACGGCATGGGCTGCCTCGACATGGACGATGCGCTCTCGCTCGGGTTCATCGGCCGCAACGGCGCCTTTCCCGCCAACCAGGCCGGGCGCCACGCGGATCTGGTGATCGCGCTCGGCGCGCGGTTCGACGACCGCTCGTCGTCGTCGTGGATGCCGGGCTACTCGTGGAACTTCCCGCACACCAGGCTGATCCACGTCGACGTCGATCACGCCGAGCTCGGCCGCAACTATCCGCCCGACCTCGGCATCCTCGCCGATGCGCGCGCCTTTCTCGAGCAGCTGCTTGCCGGGCTCGAAGCGCGACGGCTCGACGGCGCGCCGCGCCTCGGGGCATGGCAGGCGCAGATCGCGGCGTGGAAAAAAGAGTGGAACGCGTTCGTCGCGCCGAACTTCGAGATCCACGCCACGCCGATCCGCCCCGAGCGCATCGTGGCCGATTGCCGCGCGGTGCTGCCCGACGATGCGATCATCTCGCTCGACTCGGGGGTGCACCACAACTGGTTCATGCAGTTCTGGAACGCGCGCCGCCCGCAGACCATGCTCAACACCTGGGGCTACTCCGGCATGGGCTTTGGCCCGAGCGCGATCCTCGGCGCCAAGCTCGCCGCGCCCGAACGGCCGTGCGTCGCGATCTGCGGCGACGGCGGCTTCACCATGGTGCCGCACGTGCTCTGTACCGCGGTCGAGTACAACATCCCGGCGGTATGGGTGGTGTGGAACAACTTCTCGTGGGCGGCGATCCGCGACATCCAATATGGTTTGTTCGACGGGCGCGAGATCGGCACCGGCTTCTACCACGGTCCCGAGAAGAAGGCCTACAACCCGGACTTCGTCGCCTGGGCGCGCGGCGCCGGCGTCGAAGGCATCACCGTGACCCAGTCGCGGGACTTCAAGGGCGCGCTCGAGCATGCCGTGAAGCTCGGCAAGCCATGCCTCGTCGACGTGCACGTCGACGCCAACATCCGCCCGCCGGCCACCGGCGCCTGGGCGTTGCCGCCGATCCCGCACAAGGAGCCCGTGTTCGGCACCAAGCACATCGTCACCCCCTGAGCAGCACGCAGGGGGAAGGAACCCGCATGGCCAGGAAGACAACGAGAAAGCCGCTCATTCGCAATATTGCCGAGGTGCAGTGGGAGGACCTGCCTGCGCACCTGGGCGGCGCCTATTCCAAGTTTCTCGTGCACCCCGATACCACGGCCTCGCAAACCGTCGATTACCGCATCTCGTGCTACCAGCCGCGCGCCTACGTCGAGCTGCACGCGCACAAGATCCAGGAGCAGATCTACCACGTGCTCGAGGGCGAAGGTCTGATGGTGATCGGCGCCAAGCGCCAGGTGGTGCGCCGCCACGACGTCATCTTCATTCCGCCAGGGGTCAAGCATTCGATCAACAACACGGGCCTTGCCGACCTGGTGTTCATCGTCGTCACCACGCCACCGCACGACAACTAAGCCGCGTCTCGCGAGGTTGACGCCGCGGCCTGCGGCGCCCACCATCGCCACCATAAGGAATCGCTACATGGCCAGCGTCCCCGCTTTCTCCACGAGCTTCGACCGGCGCGACCCGCGCGCGGTGCGCCGCGCGATCCGCGCCGGCGCCTACGCCAGCAACACGGCAGGTCTCGCGCCGGGCTACGTTCAGGGCAACGTTTGCATCCTGCCGCGCGAGTACGCGGACGACTTCCATGTCTTTTGCCAGCGCAACCCCAAGCCCTGCCCGCTGCTCGCGGCCTCCAACCCGGGCGACCCGCGCCTGCCCTTGCTCGCCGAGGACCTCGACATCCGCACCGACGTGCCACGCTACCGCGTGTTCCGCGATGGCGAGCCGGTCGAGGACCTGCCGGACATCTCGCACCTGTGGCGCGACGATTTCGTGGCGTTCGTACTGGGCTGCTCGTTCTCCTTCGAGGAAGCGCTCATCGACGCTGACGTGCCGGTGCGCCATATCGAGCAGGGACGCAACGTGCCGATGTACCTCACCAACGTCGACACGGCGCCCGCCGGTCCGTTTCGCGGCAAGCTGGTGGTGTCGATGCGCCCGTTCAAGCCCGCCGACGCCATCCGCGCGATCCAGATCACGACGCGCTTCCCGAGCGTGCACGGCGCCCCGGTGCACATCGGCAAGCCCGAGCTCATTGGCATCGAGGACCTCGCGCGCCCCTGGGCGGGCGACGCGGTCGAGGTGCGCGCCGACGAGCTGCCGGTGTTCTGGGCCTGCGGCGTGACACCGCAGTCGGTGGTGCGCAACGCGCGCCCGCCGCTTTGCATCACGCACGCGCCCGGCCACATGCTGGTCACCGATTTGAAGAACACGAGTCTCGCGCTGCTCTAGGCGCGCTGCCGGCAAGGCTGCGGCGCGAACCCGTTGTCGCCGCGCCATGCGCGTCGATTAGACTCGCGGCTCAACGCTGCGCCCGACAATGCCGCTCGAAAAACCCTCCGCTGCCCCGCCTTCGCTGCGCCAGATGCTGGCCGATTTCGGCGGGCTCTACGCGGTCAACGGCATCGTCGCGTTCATCTTCGCCGCCTCCGGCCCGGTGGCGATCATCCTTTCGGTGGGCACGCGCGGCGGGCTCACCGAGACCGACCTCGCCTCGTGGATCTTCGGCGCGTTCTTCGTCAACGGACTGATCAGCCTGTTCTTCTGCTGGTATTACCGCCAGCCGCTGGTGTTCTTCTGGACCATCCCGGGGGCCGTGCTGATCGGACCGGCGCTCACGCACCTGTCGTTCAGCGAAGTGGTCGGCGCGTACTTCGCCTGCGGCGTGCTGATGCTCGTGCTCGGCCTCTCGGGCTGGGTGCGGCGCGCGATGGACGCGGTGCCGATGCCGATCGTGATGGGCATGGTGGCGGGCGTGTTTCTGCGCTTCGGGCTCGATCTCGTGTACGCGATGCGCGACGCGTTCTGGATCGCCGCGCCGATGACGCTCGTGTTCCTCGCGCTCTCGGCCGCGCCGCGCATGGCGCGACTGATGCCGCCGCTCATCGGCGCCATGATCGTCGGCGGGGTCATGATCGCGGCGCTCGGTCGCTTCGATCTGGGCATGGGCGAGATGCCGGGCCTGGTGCAGCCCAATCTCTATGCGCCGGCCTTCTCGCTGCAGGCAATGATCGAGCTGGTGGTGCCGCTCGCGATCACCGTGCTGGTGGTGCAGAACGGCCAGGGCATCGCGGTGCTCGGCGCCGCCGGCCACAAGCCGCCGGTCAACGCCATCGCCAGCGCCTGCGGCGCAGGGGGCATGCTCATCGGCCTGGTCGGCTCGGTGCCGACCTGCCTCACCGGCCCGGTGAACGCGATCATCAGCGCTTCGGGCGAAAAGCACCGCCACTACACCGCAGGCCTGCTCGTGGGACTGCTCGCGCTCGCCTTCGGGCTGTACGCACCGGTCTTTACGCGCCTGCTGCTTTCGGCACCGCCGGCGTTCATCGCCGCGCTCGCCGGGCTGGCGATGCTGCGCGTGCTGCAGACCGCGTTCACGATCTCGTTCAAGGGCAAGTTCACGCTCGGTGCGCTGGTCACCTTCCTCGTCACGGTCGCCGACGTGCCGATTTTCAACGTCGGCGCCGCGTTCTGGGGCCTGGTGTTCGGCTTCGCGGTGTCCTGGCTGCTCGAGCGCCAGGATTTCCGTAGCGCGACGGTCGACAGCGACGACAAATAAACCTCGCCTATGGAGGCGCTTTAGCGTAGAGTGCGCCCCTTGCTGCAATGCAGCAGCAAGATTTTGTTGGCTGTTCCGACCCTCTCGCAGTCCCGTCGAAGGCATTCCTTTCGCACCGGCATCGCGGCTTCAGGTTGGCGCCGATGACACGAAAGGAGAACCATGAGCTTCTCGACGCTTGGGCTGCACGCGTCCCTGACTGAAACGCTCGCCGGCCTCGGCTACAGCGAGCCCACGCCCGTTCAACGCGCGGCGATTCCCGCCGTGCTCGGCGGCGCCGACCTGCTGGTCTCGTCGCAGACCGGCAGCGGCAAGACCGCCGCCTTCATGCTGCCCGCGCTGCAGCGTCTGCTCGGCGCCGAGCCCATTGGCGCGCCGCACGGCCGTTGCCCGCGCGTGCTGGTGCTCGCGCCGACGCGCGAGCTCGCGCTGCAGGTGCAGAAGGCGACGCACGCGTATGGCCGCGGCCAGCGCTTGCGCACCGCGTGCCTCGTGGGCGGCATGCCCATGGGTCTGCAATTGAAACAGCTCGAGCGCCGTTGCGACGTGGTGATCGCGACGCCGGGCCGGCTCAAGGACCATCTCGGGCGCGGCAGCATCGATCTCGCGCGCCTCGAGCTGCTGGTGCTCGACGAGGCCGACCGCATGCTCGACATGGGCTTCCAGGAAGACATCGACGCGATCGTCGCGCGCACACCAGCGACGCGCCAGACGCTGCTGTTCTCCGCCACGCTCGAAGGCGTCGTCGGGCGCCTCGCGCGCCGCGTGACGCGCGCGCCGCAGCGCATCGACATCGCACGCCCGGCCGCGCGCGAGACCAAGATCGATCAAAGCGCCCTGTTCGCGGACGACATGCGCCACAAGACCAGGCTGCTCGACGCGCTGCTGCGCGACACGGCGCTGACGCAGGCGCTGGTGTTCACGGCCACCAAGCGTTCCGCCGAGAGCCTCTCGGGCGCGCTGCGCGAAAAGGGCTTCGAAGTCGGCGCGCTGCACGGCGACATGCGCCAGCGTGAGCGCAACCACACCCTGCAGCGGCTGCGCGACGGGCGCATGCGCGTGCTGGTGGCGACCGATGTCGCGGCACGCGGCATCGACGTGGCGGGCATCAGCCACGTGATCAATTTCGACGCCCCGCGCCAGGCCGAGGACTACGTGCACCGCATCGGTCGTACCGGCCGCGCCGGGCGCACCGGCATCGCCGTCACTCTGCTTGGGCACGACGAGCGGCACTTGATGCGCTCGATCGAGCGCTTCACGGGTTCCACGCTGCGCGTCGCGACGATTCCGGGCATCGAGCCCGCGCCGCGCGCCG
>JBFKUL010000119.1:0-8580 GCA_041635755.1 Burkholderiales bacterium
CGACGCGCTCGCCGGCGATGCGCTTCACCGGGAAGCGCCCGCCGTCCACGCAGGGCAGCACGGCGTCGATCACCGCGCGTACGCGGCCGTCTTGGCCGTTTTCCATCCGGGGAGTGGTGGGCTCAGGCATGGGGCTCGTGCTTCAGGATGATCGTGGAAAGGGGCGGCAGCGTGAGGCTGACCGAGTTCGGCCGGCCATGCGCGGCAACGGGCGCCGCCTCGACGCCGCCGAGATTGCCCCAGCCGGCGCCGCCGAAATCGCGCGCGTCGCTGTTGACGATCTCGTGCCAGAAGCCTTCCTTGGGCACGCCCACCACGTAGTTGGTGCGCGGCAACGGTGTGAAGTTGCACACCACGAGCAGCGTCGCGCCGGCGCCCGCCTTGGGCTTGCGCAGGAACGCGATGACGCTCGATTGCGCGTCGCTGCCGTCGATCCACTCGAAGCCTTCCCAGGAGAAGTCGAGCTGGTAGAGCGCCGGCTCGCCGCGGTAGACGCGGTTCAGGTCCTTGACGAAGCGCTGCACGCCGGAGTGCTCGTCGCGATCGTTGACCCACCACTCGAGCTGGTCGTCGTGGTTCCACTCCCGGCGCTGGGCGAACTCGGCGCCCATGAACAGCATCTTCTTGCCCGGGTGCGCCCACATGTAGCCGTACAAGGCGCGCAGGTTGGCGAACTGCTGCCACGCGTCGCCCGGCATCTTGCCGATGAGCGAGCCCTTGCCGTGCACCACTTCGTCATGCGACAGCGGCAGCACGAAGTTCTCGTTGAACGCGTACACCAGCGAGAAGGTGAGCTTGCCGTGGTGGTACTTGCGGTTGATCGGGTCCTCTTTCATGTAGGAAAGGTTGTCGTGCATCCAGCCCATGTTCCACTTCATGCCGAAGCCCAGGCCGCCGAGGTACACCGGGCGCGACACCATCGGCCATGCGGTCGACTCCTCGGCGATGATCACGATGTCGGGATGGTCGCGGTACGCGGACTCGTTCAGCTTGCGCAGGAAGTCGATCGCCTCGAGGTTCTCCCGGCCGCCGTAGCGGTTGGGAATCCATTCGCCCTCCTTCCTCGCATAGTCGAGGTACAGCATCGAGGCGACCGCGTCGACGCGCAGGCCGTCGAGATGGTATTTCTCAAGCCAAAAAAGGCCCGAGGACATGAGAAAGCCGCGCACTTCGTTGCGGCCATAGTTGAAGATGCTCGAGCCCCACTCGGGGTGGAAGCCCTGGCGCGGATCGGCGTGCTCGAAAAGATGCGTGCCGTCGAAGTAAGCGAGCCCGTGTGCGTCGGTCGGGAAGTGCGACGGCACCCAGTCGAGGATCACGCCGATGCCGTTCTGGTGCAGGTGATCGACGAAGTACATGAAGTCCTGCGGCGTGCCGTAGCGCGCCGTGGGCGCGAAGTAGCCGGTGGTCTGGTAGCCCCAGGAGCCGTAGAAAGGATGCTCGGTGATCGGCATCAGCTCGACGTGCGTGAAGCCGAGCCAGTTCATGTATTCCGCGAGCTGGTGCGCGAGCTCGCGGTAGTCGAGCATCTGGCCGTCCTTGCGCCGCCACGAGCCCGGATGCAGCTCGTAGATCGCCATCGGCGAGTCGAGCCCGTTCTTCGCCGCGCGCGCGTTCATCCACGCGTCATCTTTCCACTCGTATTCGAGCGTCCAGATGCGCGAGCCCGTCGCCGGCGGCAGCTCCGAGTAAGTGCCGAACGGATCGGCCTTGTCGACGACGTGCCCACCGACCTTCGAGCGGATGCGGTACTTGTAGGACTGGCCGCGCTTGACCTTGGCGATCTTGCCTTCCCAGACGCCCGAGCCGTCCTTGCGCGGGGCAAGGGAATTCTTGGCCGGATCCCAGCCATTCCATTCGCCGATCACCGAGACGGTTTCGGCGTTCGGTGCCCAGACCGCGAAGTGCGCGCTCTTGCCGTCCTTGGCGAGGTGACAGCCGAGCTTGTCGTACAGCCGCCCGTGCGTGCCTTCGCGGAATAGATAGATGTCGTGATCGGTCAACACGGTTGGGATTGGCTCCGTTGTTGGTGGCCGCGATGGGCCGGTCGACCGGATGCTCGGGCCCGAAAGCCCGACAGTCATTGATTACATTGATTTAAAACGTGCCGCGCGGGACCGCGCGAGCTGAATCAATCTAACACAGGTGTGGCAGCGCGACAAACACGGGCGCGGCGCGCGTCTGCTCGAATTTGCCTGCGGGCCTTTTCTCGTGTTGTTGGGGATCCTCCGGCTCGAAGGCCCCTTTCTCCGCCGATATTGTTGCGTGCGTTTTGACTCGCTTGGCGCCGCGCCGGTTGTCGAGAAGCAGGTAGTAGTCGTTCGACTCGCGCAGGATCACCTGAAAGCTCAGGCGGCGCTCGACGGTGCCGCTATAAAGCGCAACGGGTCTTTCCAGCTTCAGCTGCTCTGCGCCAATCAGTACGACGTCCAGCCTGCCGCTTGCTTCGATCGTCACCGACACGAGCGTGCCCCGAGGCAAATCGCGCAATCGCACGCTCCTCGTCATGCCATGCGGGACATCGATGGTGATTTGTGCCCCGGCAGCCGCAACCGACGGCCCGACATGACCGATGAGCAGCGCCGCGGCAATCGCGAGCGCGACGTAGGTCCGTATCCCGTTCAGCATCGGATAAGGGGAAGGGACGTCGGCCCGGGTTCTACTTGCCGCACTTTTTGGCGAAGGTTTCGCCGGGGGCGAGCTCCAGCGCGCAGCCGAGTGGGCGCAGCAGCGCATCCTGGTTGTATTGGCGGGCGAATTCGAGCGCCGTCTTGCCGTCGCTCACCTTGCGAATGCGCGCGTCGGCGCCGGCGCGCAGCAGCTCGAGCGCAACATCAGACTCGCCCGCGATCACCGCCATCATGAGTGGCGTGTTGACTTCCGTGGTGCCGTTCACCGCTTCGCCGTTCACGCTGGCGCCGCGCGCGATCAGCAGGCGCACCAGCACGTTGCGACCTTCATAGGCGGCGTAGGACAGCGCGGTGTAGGCGCCGGGCCAGTTCTCCAGCTTCGCTCCCGCGTCGAGCAGCATGCGCGCGGCGCGATCGTGCCGCTCGGTGGAGGGGGCGCGACGGCTCTCGCCTTCGGGCTCCTCCTTCCAGTAGCACGCGAGCATCAGCGCGGTCTCGTGCACCGGCGTCCTTGCCTCGAGATCGGCGCCCGCATCGATCAGGAAGCGCAGCACCTTGAGCGAGGCCGCGCGGGCGGCGACGGTGATCAGCGGCGCACCCTCCGGGTAGGCCGGCGCCGGAACGCGTGCATTGACGCCGAGTACACCGGCGCGCACGACCTCGCGCACGGTCCCGACATCGTCGGCCACGATCGCATTGTGAAGCTGGATCGGGTCGGCGGCGCGGAGCGACGGCGCCAGCGTCGCCGCCATGGCGACCACAAGAAACGAAACGAAACCGCGCATCGCGCAAGGCAACAACTGTGGCATGCGCGAATTGTAGTGTCTGCAGGATCTGACGCAACCTCGTTGTCGCCTCGCGAATCCCCGCAAGCCCATAGAATGGGCTCTCGGCGGCGCAAAACGGGCTAGAGGCGATGTTCTACGGTCTTAACGAGAGCGAGCAGGAGCGGCTGCATAAGGCGCTGAAGGAGATCGACGGCCTCTATAAGCGCGTTTTTCACGCCGATCACCTCATTACCGTGATGCGCTGCATGGGGTTCTTCGAGGACGAACGCTTCATGGCGGCCTACAACAGGGCGGCGCAGACCGACCAGGAACGCAGCCTCGTCTGGCGCCTGCATACGCTCGCCTGGGCCGCCACGCACTGCGCCACGCTCGAGGGTGACTTCGTCGAATGCGGCGTCTACCGCGGCTTCAGCAGCGCGGTACTGGTGGATTTTCTGGATTTTGGGCGCATCGAGCGCACCTTCTACCTTTACGACACCTTTCTCGGAATCCCGGAGCGGTTCCGCGAGGGTTCGCCCGCCTCCGAAGACAGCTACGAGGAGGAGGGGCTGGTCGACAAGGTGCGCGAGCGCTTCGCCGCCTACCCCAACGTGCGCGTGGTGCAGGGCGTGGTGCCCGATTGCTTCGAGGACGCGTGTCCCGAGCGCGTCGCGTTCCTGCACCTCGATCTCAACTCGCACAAGGCGGAGGTCGGAGCGCTCGAAGTCCTGTTCGATCGCGTCACACCCGGCGGCATGATCGTGCTGGACGACTACGGTTGGGAGTGGTACCGGGCGCAGAAAGTCGCCGAAGACGCGTTCATGAAGGCGCGCGGCTACTCGGTGCTCGAGCTGCCCACCGGGCAAGGGTTGGTCGTGAAGCGCTGACGTGGCGCGCGCGCGGGGCGTTTGCGCGACTCAGCCTTCGGCAGTGCGGCTCAGCGCGAAGCGGCTCGAACCGCGCGAATCGGTTGCGGCACCTGTTTGCGCGACGGGCCAACCGGATCGTTGATCCACCCGGTGCCGGCGCATCTCGAGCACAGGCCGCTCGCTCCGCGCCCACCACCGCCGCATGTCGGACAGGCCGTCCAGATCCTGGGCGACGATTGCTGGGGGTTTCGCAACCAGTTCCAACGTGCGGCTTCGCGCTTTTCGCGTACCGCGCGTTTCAGCTTCTTCCATGCCATCGCGAATTCGGCGACCGGTTCCTCTTCGTCGCCGCAAACTCTCAGGAAATGCAGTTGCGCCTGGGTTATTGGGACGAGCGTGCGGTACTCGAGCGCCTCCATCCAGTTTCCGTACTTCCTGATCAGCTCGAGCTCGCGGGCGGTGAACTGAGAAAGATCCACTTCGCGCGGAATGGGGTAGTCGCGCCTGGCGGAGAATCTCCAGTGATCGAACAGGGTTTTCTTCATGGCGAGTCGGCCGCGTCGGCGAAGTTTTTCGCTTCTTGTTATTCGAATCCAATGCCGGGCTGCGGCATGGGTTGTCGTTCCCCTCCAGAGGGTAGCGCATGTTAAGCGATCCGCCGTTGGTGCAACACAGGAATTTCAAGGTCGGACCGGCCGCGGAGGGTGTCCGGGAGCCTTGCGCCCGACGCACCGGCCGTGACGGTACCGGCCTGGAACATGCTCGAACGCGGCACCCGCTTATCTGTCCCAGGGGGCATCGAGAGGAACCGGATCCTTTCGGGGCGAAGCCGTCGAATGCCCTAGCCTTCCCCCAGCTCACCCGCTCGACGTGGCGTCGACCCGGGCGCGGACGACCCGCCCGAAAAATGGGTTCCCAGGGTTCCCGCCCGCGGTTTCGGCCTCATAATGTCCGGACAACCTTCCAATCGAGGACGTCCATGCCCAAGGGCCAGGAACGCAGCAACCGCGAGAAGAAAAAGCCGAAGCAGCCGCCGAAGCCGATCAAGCCGCCTACACCGGGCTTCCCACTACCGAAGTAGGGGGGCATCCGGGCCGCGTCCGGGTTGACTCCGGCGCCGCACGTAAAGCGGGAACCGGGGGCGAGGCCAGGGCCGGCGGCCGGGCCCCTGAGCGGCTCGCCTGAACCGTTAGGGTGAGGGCGCAGCGCGGCAATGCCGGCTCCCGGATCGCAAGAGGGGCTCATCCGCCGACGTTGGTCGACCTGCCCGCCACGCAGGTGCCGGCAGTGAAGCGCCGACCGGGCGTCGGCGCAGCCGCTTACGGCTTGGGCAGCTTGCCCACCACGTCCAGCAGTTGCTCGTCGGCGGGAAACTTGCCGAACCCGGCCGGGCCTTCGGCGGCGCATTCGATGTTTGCCCAGCGCACGATGCCCTGGCGGTCGAGCAGGAACTGCCCCAACAACTGGGCGCCATGCTGTTCGAGCTCGCGCGTATCGGTCGCGGAGAGTTGATAGCCGTGCACCTTGTTGAGCGCGTGCCCGGCTTCCATCAGCTTCACCGGCTTTCCGAGCTCGCCGGTCGGATCGATCTTGATCTCCTCGACCGCCTTGATCAATTTCTCGCTGATCGCCTGATGCGGCAACCCAAAGGCGCGATGCGTGACCAGATCCGGGTCGGCCGCGATCGGCACGCGCGCCGGGCGGTATTTGAAGTACAGGCGCGCGTTCTCGCGCTCGGTAGCGACCACCGCGAGCGACTCGACGCCCGAGGCCTTCAGCTTGTCGCTCAGGGTGCCGAACTGGGTCACCGCCCGGCGGCAGAACGGGCAGTAAAGCCCGCGAAAGATTGCCAGCAGCAGCGGGCTTTTGCCGCGGTAGTCGGCGAGCGATACGCTGCCCTCCTGGTGCACCGCCGGCAGCGAGAAATCGGGCGCGGCTTCTCCGGCTTTCAAAGGCGCACGAGGCTGAGTCTGGGTCATCTCGGTATCCTCCTTCCCGTCAGCAAAGAAACGGTAGCACCACCAGAGCGTCGCGATCGAGACCGGCGCGCTCGCATACTTCGTCGGCCTTGATCAGATACGACTCCGCCTTGGCGGGCTCACCTGCATCCAGGTACAGCGTCGCCAGCCCGTCGTAGCACGGGAAAAGCAACTGCGGCTCGCCGCTCTCCTCGGCGAGTTGCTGCGCCTCCTCATAGTAGCGCAGCGCCGCATTCGGATCGCCATGGCACTGATAGATCTGCCCGAGCACGATCAGGGGCACGGCGAGGTGGTCGATCTGCCCGAGCTGGCGATCGAGATCGATCGCCGCCTGCGCGGCGCGTAGCCCCTCGACGTCGCACTGATTGGTGAGCGCGCAGTAGGCGACGGCAAGATTCGCGTACAGGCGCGACTGGAAGCCGAGGTCGCCGATCTTCTTCGCGCTCTCCAGCCCGGTGAGGCAGGTATCGACCGCGCGTCCCGGATCGAGTGTCGCGTAGAGCACGCCGAGATTCGCGTAGCTGCGGCAGGCAGCCTGCAGGAGTCCCGCTTCCTGCGCCACCGAGACGCTGCGCTCGATGTGCGTAACGGCGTCCTCGGGCTTCCCGAGCCGCGCGAGCGCCGCACCGAGGGTGTTGAGGGCGTGCGCGATCGCCGCATGGTTCTCGCGGTGCTCATCCGCGCCAGCGCCGGGGCGCGCGGCGGCGCGCTCGGCCTGCCCGAGCGCGCGCTCGGCCCACGCGACCGCGCCCGCATTGTCTCCGCTGCGAAATGCGAGGCGGCCCATCTCCTGGTACAGGTGCGCGAGCTCGAGTTCGTCTTCGCGGCCCTCGAGCAGGGACAGACCGTCGCGCAGGCAGCCGAGACTGCGCTCGCGCTCGCCCGCATCCCAATGCAACCCTGCGAGCTTGCGCAGCAAGCGTGCTTCGCGCACCGCGTCGCTTTGCGTTTTGGCCGCGCTACGGACGCTGTCGTAGTGCGCCAGTGCCTCGGCGCGCCGTCCGATCGGCCCGAGCAGATCGCCCAAGCGCTCGCAGACATCCAGCACTTCGGAACGTTCGCAGGCTTCGCAGGCCCGCAGCGTATGCAGGGCACGCTCGTAGAGGCGTACCGCATCATCGTTCGCATACACGCCGCGCGCCCAGTCGCCGGCGGCGACCAAATACCGGGCGCCTTTGACCGGGTCGTCGCTCTGGCTGAAGTGCAGGCCGAGCGCTTCGAGCGCGTCGAGCGGTGCCGCGCGCCCCGCGTGAATCTGCTCGAGTGCGCGCCCGGCGCGCCCGTGCAAATCCGTACGACGGCGAAGCAGCAGGTTCTGGTACACGACGTCCCGCACGATCGAGTGCGTGAAGCGATAGCGCTGGTCGCGCCTGCGCTCTTCGGGCGTTCCCGCGCTCGTCGGCTCTGCCGGCTCGAGCAGCTCGTCCGCGCACAGCGACGTGATCAGCGCGGGGCCGCAGACCTCCCCGGCTACCGCGCGCAGCAGTTCGAGGTCGAATACCGGGCCGAGCACCGCGGCTTCCTGCAGGCAGCGCTTTGCCGCGGCCGGCAGGCGGTCCACGCGCGACAGCAGCAGGCCCTCCAGGGTGGCCGGGACCTCAATCACCGTGTCGGCCGCGCGGCAGGTCCAGGCGCCTTGTTCCTTAACCAGCACACCGTCGGCGATCAGGCCGCGCACCATTTCCTCCAGATAAAACGGATTGCCTCCCGCCTGCCGCACCACCTGTTCATGCAGCGAAGCGGAGAAGCACGCTTGCGCGGCTGCACCGAAGAAACTCGACAGGATCGAATCGATTTCGGCGCTGGACAGTGGCGACAGACGAAAAGTGGTGTGTGTCGCGCGCCCCGTTTCCAGCGTGCGCGCGTCGAACGCCGGCCGATAGGTGAAAAGCAACAGGAGCCGGCGATTGTGCAGCCAGTCGGCCACGAGCCGCAGCCCTTCGACCGAGGCCGCGTCCGCCCATTGCAGATCCTCGACCACCAGCACGAGGGGGCCCTTGCTCAAACGGCGATCGAGCACCGTGCGCAGCATCTGCAGGATCTGCCGGTTGAGGCGCTCCGGCTCGATCTCGCGCAGCTCCTCGAGCGTGTGCATACCAAGGACGTAGCCAAGCAGCGGCGCAACGGAAGCGATTTCTTCGGCCGCGGCACCGAGTTGGCGCATCCCGTCCTCGATCTTCTTGCGCGCGATCTCCAGTGGATCGTCGGGCAGAATTCCGTAGCCCTCGCGGATGAAGGTTGCCAGGACGCGGTAGGGCTGCGCGGTGTGCGAGGTGCAGGTCGTTCGCCGCACGGTAATCTCGGTCGCGTTTGCATCGGCGTCGAGGCGTTCGAG
>JBFKUL010000120.1:0-8578 GCA_041635755.1 Burkholderiales bacterium
GACGCTCGAACAGCCCGAGCCAGGGCGCAAGCCGTTCGTAGAGCCACTCCGAATACAGGATCATGTAGGTAGAGACGGTGATCGTCACCAGCCCGACCATCGTCGTCAGCCCAAGCGCTCCGGCGTCGACGTGTCCGAGGCTGATGCCCATCGCAATGAAAATGATCGAGAACTCGCTGATCTGCGCCACGGTCAGTCCCGCCATGAAGCCGGTGCGCTTGCGGTACCCCATGTAACCCATGATCGCCATCACGATGAGCGGATTGCCGATCAGTACGAACAGCGAGAACACGGCCGCGGGGACGAGCTCCGCGCCGAGCGTGGCGAGCTCGAGCTTGGATCCCAGATCGATGAAGAAGAACAGCAGCAGGAAATCGCGCAAGCTCGCAAGGCGCGCACCGATCGCCTCCCGATAGCCGGTCGACGCGAGCGAGAAGCCGGCGAGAAAGGCGCCCACCTCCTTGCTGAAGCCGAGCATTTCGCCGGCGACGGCGAGCGTCGTGCCCCAGGCGATTGCAAACAGGACCAGCAGCTCTTGCGAGCGCGCGAGCAGGTGCATCAGCCGCGGGATCACCCACCGCATGAGTACCGCGATCGCGGCCGCCGCGAACGCGAGGCGCGCCGCCGCCGCGCCAAGCGCGCTTGCCCAGCCCGCGCCCTCCTCGGCCCTCACCCCGCCCAGAACCATCATCGCCACGACCACCGCCAGGTCCTGCACGATCAGAAAGCCGAGCGCGATGCGCCCGTGCAGCGAGTCGATCTCGCGTTTGTCCGAGAGCAGCTTGACGATGATGATGGTGCTCGAGAAGGTGAGCGCAACGGCGATATAGATTGCCTTGGCGTGGCCCATGCCGAGCGCGAGCGCCAGTCCGTAGCCGAACACGATCGTGAAGCCGAGCTGGCCAAGGCCGGTGGCGAGCGCCACCCTGCCGAGATGGCGCACCAGATGCAGGTCGAGCTTCAGGCCGACCACAAACAGCAGCACGGTGACGCCGATTTGCGCGAGCAGGTCGATCTGGTCATGCGAGCGCACCCACCCCAGGCCCGCGGGCCCGACCAGGATGCCCACGACCAGGAACGCCACGAGCAGCGGCTGGCGCAGCCAGATCGCCAGCGCGCCGCACGCGGCCGACAGCAGCAGCAGCAGGGCGAACTCGTGAAAGACGTCGACCATCTCGCGCTTCGATCGGTAGCGAACACCGGAATCGGCGTCGTGCGGTCAGCCTAGCACAGGGCTTTCACGTAGACTCGCGCGACATGCCGGCGACGATTCTGTTCGACGATCGCGAAATTGCATGGCCACGGTTCGACAACGCCGTACTGCGCGCCATGAGCGGCTTCGAGCGCCTCGGCGTTGGCGAGAACGACGTCGTATGCATCATGCTGCGCAACGAACCGTCGTTCCTCGTCGCGGCGTTCGCCGCGCTGCGGCTGGGGGCCTATCCTTGCCCGATCAACTGGCACTACAAGGCCGACGAAGCGGCCTGGATCCTCGCGGACAGCGGCGCCAAAGCGCTGGTGGTGCACGCCGATCTCCTGGCGCAGATCGGCGGCGCGCCCGCCGGGATTGAAACCGTAGCGGTCGCCCCTGCCGCGGCGACTCGAAGCGCCTTCGGCATCGCCGAGGCGCGCGCGCGCGTGCCGAGCGGCCTGCGCGCCTGGGACGCGTGGCTCGGCTCGCTGCCATGCTGGAGCGGAACGCCTCGTCGCATGCGCTCGAACATGCCTTACACGTCCGGCACGACCGGTCGGCCCAAGGGCGTGCGCCGCATACCGGTGCCGCCCGAGGACGCCGCGCGCGTCGCCGAACTCGCGCGCGAGGCGCGCTACAAGGGCTTCGGCATCGAGCCCGGCATGCGCGGGCTGCTTCCGGGCCCGCTTTACCACAGCGCACCGAACCTGTACGCGCTGCAGACGCTGCTGCTCGACGACGCGCTGCTCGTGCTGGAACCGAAGTTCGACGCCGAGCGCACGCTCGCGCTGATCGAGCGCCATCGCCTGACGCACGCCTACCTCGTGCCGACGATGTTCGTTCGTATGCTGAAGCTGCCCGAGGCGGTGAAGCGCCGCCATGACCTCTCGTCGATGCGCTTCGTGTCCTCGACCGGCTCTCCGTGCGCGCCGGAGGTCAAGCGCGCCATGATTGACTGGTGGGGGCCCGTGTTCCACGAGTGCTATGCCTCGAGCGAGGCGGGCGTGATCACCTCGATCACCTCCGAGGAAGCACTGCGCAAGCCCGGTTCGGCGGGCCGGGCCGTGGGCGCGGGCGCGCTGAAGATCCTCGACGTGGAGGGGCGCGAGCTGCCGCCGGGAGAAATCGGGCTGATCTACGCGCGCCAGCCCGCGTATCCGGATTTCACCTACAACAACAGCCCGGAGGCACGCCACGCAATCGAGCGCGACGACCTGTGGACGCTCGGCGACATGGGCTATCTCGACGAGGACGGTTACCTGTTTATCTGCGACCGCGCTTCCGACATGGTGATCTCGGGCGGTGTGAACATCTATCCGGCGGAAATCGAGGCTGCGCTCGCGACCATGCCCGGGGTGCGCGATTGCGCGGTGTTCGGCATTCCGCACACGGAGTTCGGCGAGGCGCTTGCCGCTGCGATCCAACCCGATCCCGGCGCGCAACTCCACGCCGACGGCGTGAAAGCCTGGCTCGCGGACCGCATCGCCGGCTACAAGGTGCCGAGCGTCGTCGAGTTCCACGCACAGCTGCCGCGCGAAGATAGCGGCAAGATCTTCAAGCGCCGACTGCGCGAGCCCCATTGGGCGAAGGCCGGACGACGCATCTGAAGGATTCCGGAATAAGATCTGTCCGCGCGCTGTTCGCCCTGCGCTACCCCGAAAGGAGACCGGTCATGCACACCCGCGTTGCCGCCTGCATGCTCTCGCTTGCCCTGCTCGCACCGGCCCCCGCCGTCGCACAGGCACCGGTGCGCGAGATCAGCCAGATTCAGGGCAATCTCTACCGCTTCCGCAACAACTTCCACTACTCGGTTTTTCTCGTCACCCCCGCCGGGATTGTCGTCACCGACCCGATCAACGCCGACGCAGCGCGCTGGCTCAAGGACGAGCTCGCCAAGCGCTTCGGCGTGCCGGTACGCTATCTCGTCTACAGTCACGACCACGCCGATCACAGCTCGGGCGGCGAGGTGTTCGCGGACACCGCGATCGTCGTCGCGCACGAGCGGGCCAAGCGCGTGATTGTCGGCGAGCGCCGGCCGACCGCCGTGCCGCACGTCACGTTCTCCGATCGGCTGACGATCGAGCTCGGCGGCTCGACGGTCGAGCTCGAGTGGGTCGGGCGCAACCACTCGGACAATTCAATCGTAATGCGTTTCCCGGCCGAGCGCGCGCTGTTCGCGGTGGACTTCATCCCGGTAAAGACCGTGGGTTTTCGGGACTTCCCCGACGCCTATCTGGACGACTGGATCGAGTCCCTCAGGCGCGTCGAGGCGATGGACTTCGATCGCCTCGTCCCCGGCCACGGGCCGCTTGGCGACAAGGCGAGCGTGAGCGCCTTCCGCGCCTACATGGAGGAACTGCGCGAGGCGGTGCTCAAGCTCGCACGCGAGGGCAAGACCCTCGAGGAGATCAAGCAGACGGTGAGGCTGCCCAAGTACGAGAGCTGGGGCGGCTACGCACAGATGTTCCCGCTCAACGTCGAAGGCATGGTCCGTATGGTGCAGGCAAACCGGCGCGGCAACTGAGCCGCGCCGGCGCGCGGCTCAGTCACCCTTGCGCAGTTTTGCGAGCCAGTACTCCATCTGCTTGCCTGCGGCCTCCCGCCCGCCCAAACCGAAGGAGAGCGCCACAGCCACGGCGATCGCGCCGAAAGTAAAGGCGAACGCCAGATTGACGATATCGTCTGCAATGCCCATGGCGCGCAGGCCCATGGCGATCACCACGCCGAGAATCGCGATGCGCGCCACGCGCGCAAGCCCGGTGCTTTCGGCACCGCTCGCGCGGTTGATCGCCGCGTAGGCGAGGTTCGCGAGCCAGAAGCCGATCGCCAGAATCGCGCCGCCGAGCAGCACATCGCCGCCAAAGCGGATGAACATCGTCACCACCTCGCGCACCTGGGTGAACCCGAGCTGGCTCGCCGCCTCAACGGTAGCGAACAGCATGGCGAAGAACATGATCACCAAACCGACCAGTCGCGAAGGTTGAGCATTGCCTGAAAGCGTCTCACCCAAACCCATCTTCGCGGGCAATGCGTCGAACCCCAGCCCCTGCGTCAGACGCGTGACCAGCTCCGCGGCGAAGCGCGCAACGTAGTAAGTGATCGTCAGGATCAGCGCTGCCGCAATCAGGTTGGGCACCGCAGCGAGCAACGCTCCGAGCATGTCGCTCGCGGGGCGCGCGATGGCCTCGATCCTGAGCGCGTCGAGCGCGGCGATCAGTGCCGGGATGAACACCAGCAGCATGACGATGGTGCCGGCGAGCTTCGAGATGCTGACCGACTTGTCGAGCACCGTCTTGGCGCCCATCTTGTCGGCGCCCGCCGCCGAGAGCAGGTTCGTGACCAGCCCCGCGAGCACCTTTCCTACCAGCCAGCCGACGAATCCGATGAGCAACGCAGCAAAGATGTTGGGCAGCAGATCGAGGCCCTTGGTGACCATTGCGCTCACCGGCTCGAGCAACCCGCCGAGCTCGTAGGCGCCGAGCACCGCCGGCAGGAACAGCAGTATGACCAGCCAGAAAAGGACGTTGCCAACGGTCTTGGCCATCGGCTTCATGCCGGCACTCGACGAGAGCTTGTCGTCCAGCCCGCTTGCAGCAAGGCTGCGTTCGACGACGATGCGCAGCAGTGTCGCCACGATCCAGGCGAGCAGCAGCAACACCGTGCCTGCGATCAGGCGCGGCAGGTAGCCGAGGATCTGCCCGACCAGCGCCTCGAACGGCCCCGAGACGAGCGGCAGGTTGAGCGAGTTGAACATGCCGATCAGCGTGATCAGAATGATCACCCAGAACAGCCCGATCGAAACGCTCGACTCGACACGCATGCGCTGTCCGGTGCTGTCCGCGATGCGCTCGTCGACCTTGAGCATGCCAAGCAGGCGCAACGCGCCCGCGCGGACGATCACGGCGATAATCCATCCCACCACCAGAATGCCAAGCGCGCCGAGGATGCCGGGCAAATGCTGGCCGAGCGCGTTCTGCAACGACGTTACGAGTGTGGAGAAGTCCATCATGCCCCCCAGAGCGTGAAGGAAGGGAATACCGGATTGGCAGGCGCCGCTCGATCGTGGTCGAGATCGCCGCGGGCAGGCCAGAAGGTGCTGCGGAGAACAGGTGCTATTTTACCGCCAAGCGGTGTCGATGACTAGCGCTGATCGTAGTCGAGCACCACTTTTGGCGTCACCGGATGTGACTGACAGGTGAGCCGAAAGCCCGCTCTGACCTCCGCATCTTCGAGTGTGTAGTTCGCGTCCATGCGGACTTCGCCCTCGACGAGCTTCGCGCGGCAGGTGCAGCACACACCGGCTTTGCAGGCGTACGGCAAGTCGGCGCCCGCCTTGAGCGCCGCGTCGAGCACGCTCGGGCCATCGGCCGGCAGTTGCAACCGGTAGCGTGCGCCATCCACGATTACGATCACCTCGCAGGCGCCCTTGATCGCCGTCGGCGCGCCCATGGCGACGCGTCTCGCGCCGGCGCGTGGCCGCGGCACGCCAAAGCGCTCGAGATGAATGTTTGCGTGCGGCACGCCTTGCGCTTCGAGCGCCGCTCGCACATCGTCCATCATCGTGTCCGGGCCGCACACGAACGCGTCGTCGATGGTTGCGGGCGGAATCAGCGTTTCCAGAAACTGCGCCACTTTGGCCGCATCGAGACGACCGTTGAACAGTTCGATTTCCTGCGTATCGCGCGAAAACACATGATATAGCGCGAGCCGCGCCAGGTGCTTGTCCTTGAGATCCTCGAGCGCCTCGTTGAAGATCACCGCATCGAGCGTGCGGTTGCCGTAGACCAAGGTGAAGCGCGAGCGCGGCTCGCGCGCGAGCGTAGTCTTGACAAGCGAGAGCACCGGCGTGATGCCGCTTCCCGCCGCAAACGCAACGTAATGCTTGGCATTCGACGCGTCGAGCGGTACGAAAAAGCGTCCTTCGGGTGGCATGACCTCGACCGCGTCGCCGGGCTTGAGCGAATGGTTGGCCCAAGTGGAGAAGCGCCCTTCCGGCACCTCCTTGATGGCCACGCGCAGCTCGCCGTCGTCGAGCCCCGAGCAGATCGAATAGGAGCGGCGCACGTCCTCGCCCCGCAGCCTGCGGCGCACGTTCAGGTATTGGCCCTGCGTGTAGCGGTAGAGCTCGGCGAGCTCCGGCGGCACCTCGAAGGCGAGCGACACGCAATCGGCGGTCTCTCGCCGGACGTCCTTGACGCGCAACGGGTGAAAGTGCGCCGTGGTCACAGCGGCTTGAAGTAATCAAAAGGCTCGCGGCATTCGAGGCAGCGGTAGTGCGCCTTGCACGCCGTCGAGCCGAACTCGGAGATGCGCTCGGTCTGCGCCGATCCGCAGCTCGGGCAAGGCACCGCGCGCGCATGCAGGTGAACGCGGTGCGCATCGACTCCCGGTGTGGTGGGTCCTGGCGGAGCGATGCCGTATGCGCGCAGGCGCGCCTTGGCCTGTTCGCCGATCCAGTCGGTGGTCCAGGCCGGCGAGAGCACCTTCCGCACGCGCACCTCGTTGAATCCGGCCTGCTTCAGAGTCGCCACGACGTCCTGCTCGATCATGTCCATCGCCGGACAGCCCGAGTATGTCGGCGTGATCGACACCTCCACGGCCCCAGCGTCAAGCCTCACGTCACGCACGATGCCGAGCTCGGTGATCGTAATCACCGGAATCTCCGGATCGGGGATGCCCTCGAGCAGCCGCCAAACCTGCGTCGCGTTCAGGCTTGCTTCTACCATTGCGCGTTCGGGTAGGCGCGCTGCAGGAACTGCATCTCGGCCAGCACGAAGCCGAGGTGCTCGCTGTGCGCGCCGCTTTTCCCGGTCGACAGGAACTTCGTGTTCGCGGGCACCTTGAGCGTCGCCTTCCTAATGACCGGCTCGAGTTCGGCGAGCCATGCCTCACGCAACGACTCGGCCGCTGGAGCAACACGCGCCGCGGCCGCGGCACGGTCGATTGCATCGGGGACGAACAGCTCCGCCGTGTAGCCCCAAAGCTCGTCGAGAGCGGCCTGCGCCCGGCGGTGCGATTCTTCGGTGCCATCGCCGAAGCGAATGGTCCAGTCTGCCGAATGGCGCAGGTGGTACTCGTTTTCCTTGGCCGACTTCGCCGCGATCGCCGCGATCTCGGCATCGGCGGACTGCGCGAGTTGCGACAGCAGCACACGCTGATAGGCGTCGAACAACAGGCGCCGCACGATCGTGAAGCCGTAATCGCGCCTGCCCTGAAGGCCGTTCGGCAGCTCGACCATGGTGCAGTTGCGAAACGCGTGCTGGTCCCGATGGAATGCGAGCGTATCCTCATCGCGCCCGAGACCCTCCAGCTTGCCCGCGCAGCTCAGCCAGAGGCGCGCCTGCCCGATCAGGTCGAGCGACACGTTGGCCGAGGCGATGTCCTCCTCGAGCTGCGGGCCGTGCCCGAGCCACTCGGCAAGCCGCTGGCCGAGGATCAGCGCGTTGTCGCCCATGCGCAGCAAATACTCAAACTTCGCCTTCTCTAACTCCACTACGGTCACTCCGCTCACATCTTTCGATCCAACCCAGCCCACTTGGATAGAGGGGTACAAAGGGGTCGGGAGGGCTCCGCCGTAGCTCGGCGGGAGACCCCACACCCCCTATTCCGAGCTGTTCAGTGAAGAGCCCCGGCCTCTGGCCGGGTTCTTCACATGTGCTTCACTTCGTCCGGCAGCTCGTAAAACGTCGGATGCCGGTAAATCTTGTCCGCCATCGGCTCGACGAATGCGGCGCGATCGTCCGGATCCGACGCGCTGATCGTGGCCGAGGGTACGACCCAGATCGAAACGCCTTCGCTCCGGCGCGTGTAAACGTCCCGTGCCATGCGGATCGCCATTGCCGCGTCCACCGCATGCAGGCTGCCGCAATGCTTGTGGTCGAGCCCCTGCTTCGAGCGAATGAATACTTCCCACAGCGGCCATTCCTTTTCGGACATCTGCGTTCCTCCCGCTAAACGGCTTGCCTGCCGGAGCGCTCGCGCTGCTTCTGCGCGTAGGCGAGCGCCGCTTCGCGCACCCAGCGGCCCTCCTCGTGCCCGGCAACACGCGCCGCGAGCCGTTCACGATTCAGCGGCCCGTCGCCGTTCACGACCTTCCAGAATTCGCTCCAGTCGATCTCGCCGAACTCATACTGCCCGCGTTCGGCATTCCACTTGAGCGCCGGGTCGGGCACCGTGAGTCCCAGCAGTTCCGCTTGCGGCACCGTGACGTCGACGAACTTCTGCCGCAGCTCGTCGTTCGAGACGCGCTTGATTTTCCATTTCATCGACTGGGCCGAATGCGTCGAGTCCTTGTCCGGCGGACCGAACATCATCAGGCAGGGCCACCACCAGCGGTTGAGCGCGTCCTGCGCCATCGCTTTCTGCTCCGCCGTGCCGCGGCACATC
>JBFKUL010000121.1:0-8459 GCA_041635755.1 Burkholderiales bacterium
ACGTGATTGCCGATTTCTCCGGCATTTCGGCGGCCTACCATGGCTACCAGGATCGCTACCGCGCAATTCCGGGCGACGACCCCGGCGCGGCGCGCTGGACCACGCCGGCGGGCGTAGTCGCCGGGAACGGCAACGGCCTGGTGGCCGGGACCTACAACGCGGCCTGCGCCACGGCGCCGATCCCCGAGACCTGCCATTGGTGGGATCACCTGCGGCGCGCGGGATTTGTCTCGGGCTCGGGCACGCTTCAACCGTTCAACGCGGCCACCGGTCTGCTCGGCGTGCAAACCGGCGACAACGCGGGCGGCACGGTTCTGGGCGGCTTCAGCGGCCTGATCATCTGCTCGGCGAACCTGCCCGACAAGATCGCCATCGCTACCGACACGCAGATGGACGACGGTGTGCCGAACACCGGTACGGTTCGCGGCCAGCTTCAAGCGACGCCGAACCCCGCGATCGTCGCGGCGGGCGCCGCGGCTTATGCGGAGACCGGCACCAACATCTACGCGATCTGCCGCTCGCTGTAATCGACGCCACGACGTTCTGGAGGCCGGCCGCGCGCCGGCCTTTTTCTTTTTCAGCCACCGGGATTCCTGACCGAGTCGGCTAACCTTCGAGCAGCTTGACCTCGGCCGCGGCCAGCATCTCCGGCACCCCGAGCAACAGCACGATATCGCCCGGCTCGAGCAACTCCACGTCGCCGGGCGCAAGCTTGCGGCCGGCGCCCGGCCGGCGCACCGCCTTCACCTGCACGCCGATGTCCTCGAGCGAGAGATCGTCGAGCGGCTTGCCCACCGCATGCGCGGTAGCGCCAAGCGTCACCGCATGCAGCCGCGGCTGCGCGGCTTCGACGGTGTCGGGCTCGTCGCCCTCGCCATAAAACAGGCCGCGTAGCAGCCCGTACTGCTGATCGCGCACCTGGCGCATGCGCCGCACCACGCGGCTGAGCGGCACGCCGATCCACACCAGCGTGTGCGAGGCGAGCATCAGCCCCGACTCGAAGGCCTCGGGCACGACCTCCGAGGCGCCCGCCGCGACCAGCTTCTCGATGTCGCGCTCCTCGTGCGCGCGCGCGATCACCGGCAGCGACGGATTGAGCGCGTGGATATTGGCCAGCACCCGCACTGCGGCCGAGGTCTCCGCGAAGGTGATGACGATGGCCGCGGCGCGGCCGATGCCGGCGGCGACCAGTGCCTCGCGCCGCGTGCAATCGGCAAACACCACGGTATCGCCGGCAAGCGCCGCCTCGCGCACGCGCTCCGGGTCGAGGTCGAGCGCCATGTAACGCACGCCTTCGGCGTCGAGCAGCCGCGCCAGGCGCTGCCCGTTGCGGCCGTAGCCGAGAATGATGACGTGGCGCTCGGTGTCGAGCGACTGCACGGCGACGCGATGCAGCTCGAGCGCGCGCTGCATCCATTCCGAGGCCGCGACGCGCATCACGATGCGGTTGCTCGCCGCGATGATGAACGGGGTTGCGAGCATCGACAGAATCATCGCGGCGAGCAGCGCCTGAAGCATCGTATCCGAAGCGATGTCGCGCCCCCGCGCGAGCGTCAACAGCACGAAACCGAACTCGCCGCCCTGCGCGAGCGCAAGGCCCGTGCGCAGCGCCGTGCCCGGCGGCGAGCCAAAGGCACGCGAGAGCAGCGCGATCAGCCCGAATTTGGCGCCCACCAGCGCGACCAGCAGCGCGAGCACCAGCCAGAAGTTGCCGAGCACGAGCTGCGTATCGAGCATCATTCCCACGGTGATGAAGAACAGCCCGAGCAGCACGTCCCGGAATGGCTTGATGTCCTCCTCGACCTGGTAGCGGTACACGGTCTCCGAGATCAGCATCCCCGCAAGGAAAGCGCCGAGCGCCAGCGACAGGCCAGCGATGCCGGTGAGAAAGGCGAGAGCGAGCGTGATGAGCAGGACGTTCAGCACGAACAGCTCGGTCGAGCGGCGACGCGCGACGACGCCGAACCAGGCGCGCATCACTCTCGGTCCGACCAGCACCAGCACGCCGAGCGCCAGCGCCGCCTTGACCAGCGCCAGCGCGATCGCCACGCCGATCTCCTCGGCCGGACGGCCAAGCGCCGGCACCAGGATGAGCAACGGCACCACCGCGAGGTCCTGGAACAGCAGCACGCCGATGATCTCGCGGCCGTGCGGCGTATCGAGCTCGAGGCGCTCGGCGAGCAGCTTCGAGACGATCGCGGTCGAGGACATCGCCGCCGCGCCGCCCAGCACCAGCCCCGCCTGCCACGAGCCGCCGAGCGCGATCCCGAGCGCGACACAGATCGCGATGGTGAGCAGCACCTGCGCGAGGCCCAGACCGAAGACCAGCCGCCGCATGACGCGCAGCTTGGAAAGGCTGAACTCGAGGCCGATCGAGAACATCAGGAACACGACGCCGAACTCCGCGAGGTGCCGCGTCGCCTCGGTGTCGGGGATCAGCCCGAGCGCGTGCGGTCCAAGCACCAACCCCGTCGCCAGGTAACCGATGATCGGCGGCAGCTGCAGGCTGCGGCAGATGACAACCGCCAACACGCTGCTCGCGAGCAGTACCAGAACCGGCTGCAGAGCGACGCCCGCTGCGTCCATGGCGCTCCAGGGGGTTGGGCTATACTTTGTGGCTATGATAAGGGCTGCGAGCAGGGCGGGACAGGACGACACGATCGCCGAGGCCACGCCCGGCGCGCTCGAGCTTGCGCGGCGCGTGCTCGCGATCGAGGCCGACGCCGTGCGCGCGCTGATCGGGCGCATCGACGAGCGCTTCCAAGCCGCCGTGACGTTGATCCTGTCGTGCCGCGGGCGCGTGACCGTCAGCGGCATCGGCAAATCCGGGCACATCGCACGCAAGGTCGCCTCCACGCTGTCGAGCACGGGCACACCCGCCTACTTCGTGCATCCCGCCGAGGCGATTCACGGCGATCTGGGCATGATCCGACCCGAAGACCTGTTCATCGGCATCTCGCACTCCGGCGAAAGCGAGGAGCTGCTGCGGCTCGTGCCGCTGCTCAAGCGACAGGGCGCAAAGCTGATCGCCATCACGGGAAAGCCGCAATCGTCGCTTGCGCGCGAGGCGGACGTGCACCTCGATGCCGGCGTGGCGCAGGAGGCCTGCCCGCTCAACCTCGCGCCCACCGCGAGCACCACGGCGGCGCTCGCGCTGGGTGATGCTCTCGCGATCGCGCTGCTCGACGCGCGCGGATTCTCCTCGGATGATTTCGCGCGCTCGCACCCGGGCGGAACGCTCGGCCGGCGACTGCTCACGCACGTCGCGGACGTCATGCGGCGCGGCAGCGAAGTGCCCTCGGTGATCGAGACCGCGACGCTCAAGGAGGCGGTGCTGGAGATGTCGCGCGGCCGCATGGGCATGACCGGCATCGTCGACCCGGCCGGGCACGTGAAGGGCATGTTCACCGACGGCGATCTGCGCCGCGCGCTCGACAAGGTCACCGACTTCAACGCCGCGCGGGTGGCCGAAGTGATGACCGTGGATCCGCGCACCATTCACCCAGACGCCCTGGCGGTCGAGGCGGTGCAGCTCATGGAGCGGCACAAAGTCAACCAGCTGCTCGTGGTCGACGCCAGGCACGAGCTTGTGGGCGCGCTGAACATGCACGACCTGTTCCGCGCCAAGGTGCTCTGAGCGGATGTCGCAGGCCACGCGTGCCGCGCTCAACCGCGCGCGGCGGGTTCGCCTGATGATCTTCGACGTAGACGGCGTGCTGACCGACGGCCGGCTGTGGTACGGCCCCTCGGGCGAGGCACTCAAGGTGTTTCATTCGCTCGACGGCCACGGCGTGAAAATGCTGGCCGCGAGCGGGGTGCGCTCGGCGCTCCTTTCGGGCCGCAGCTCCAAAGCGGTGACCCGGCGCGCGGCCGAGCTCGGCATCAAGCACGTGCTGCAGGGCATCGAGGACAAGCGCGCGGCATTCGATGCGCTGACGGCGAAACTCGGCCTCGAGCCCTCGGCCACGGGCTACATGGGCGACGACCTCGTCGATGTGCCGGTGCTGGTGCGCTGCGGCTTCGCTTGCGCGCCGAGCGAGGCGCCGGACGCGGTACGCCGCCACGCGCATTACGTAAGCACCGCGCCGGCCGGAGGCGGCGCGGTGCGTGAAGTCTGCGAGCTGGTGATGCGCGCCCAGGACTCGCTCGAGCGCGCCCTTGCGGCGTACCGGTCATGAGAATCTCGGCGTCCCGGCTGTTCCCGCTGCTACTGATGCTCGCGCTCGCCATGCTCAGCCTCTGGCTGGAGCACGCGGTGCTCGACGAGGCGCGCGCGCCTGTGCCGCGACGCCATAACCCCGATTACATCGTGGAGAACTTCAGCGTCGCGACCTACAACCGCGAAGGCGCCACCGAGTCCACGCTTGCAGCGGCGAAGATGATACATTTCCCGGACGACGACTCGACCGAGCTTCTGGCGCCGCACCTGGTGCAGACCAAGGCGGGCCAGCCGCGCATGACCATCACCGCGGGACGCGGCGCGCTTTCGCAGAACGGCGAGGAAGTCTTCCTGTACGACAACGTGGTGCTGGTTCGCGATGCCGCCGAAGGCGTACCGGAAGCACGCATGATGACCGATTTTCTGCACCTGGTCCGTGCGCGCTCGCTCGTGCGCACCGACCGGGACGTGGCGATCAGCGAGGCGGGACGAGTTCTCAGTGGCAGGGGCATGGAGTACTACAACGATTCGCGGCAGCTTTACCTGCATGACCAGGTGCGCGGCCGCTTCGAGAAGAAAGGCGCCTCATGAGGCGCGCCGAGCGCGTGCGCGCGCCCATCCTCATCGCGCTTGCCTGCGCGGCGCTCTGGGCCGCGCCGGGCGCGCGCGCCGAGTCGGCCGACCGCGACAAGGCCACCCAGATCGAGGCCAACCGGATGAGCAGCGACGATGCGCGGCGCGTCAGCATCTTCGAAGGCAACGTCGTGCTCACCAAGGGCACGATCACGCTGCGCGCCGACCGGATTCTGGTGCGCCAGGACGCGGACGGCTTTCAGCGCGCCACGGCCACCGGCAATCCGGTGCGCTTCCGGCAGAAGACCGATCCCCAGGAGGGCAAGGAAGGCGTGTGGATCGATGCCGAAGCGCTGCGCATCGAGGTCGACGACCGCAACGAGAAGGTCGAATTGTTCGACAAGGCGCGCGTCACCAAGGACAAGGACGAGGTGCGCGGCGAGTACATTTCGCTCGATCAGCGATCGGAGTTCTTCACCGTAAGCGGCGCCAAGGGCGGTACGCCCGGCACCGCGCAAGGCCGGGTGCGCGCGGTGATCCAGCCCAAGGCGCCGACGGCGCCGAACAACCCACCTGCGCCATCGGCGCCGAATAACCCGCCCGCCACCTCCTCGTCGAGCACCGCGCCGGTGAAGCCCGCGGCGCAATGAGCGTCCTTCGCGCCGAAAGTCTTCGCAAGCGCTACAAGGCGCGCACCGTGGTGCAGGACGTGACGCTGGAAGTCGCGAGCGGCGAGGTAGTCGGCCTGCTCGGTCCCAATGGCGCCGGCAAGACCACGTGCTTTTACATGATCGTTGGCCTGATCACGGCTGACGCCGGGCGCATTAATCTGGACGGCGAGGAGCTCACGCACCTGCCGATCCACCGCCGCGCGCGCCTGGGCATCTCCTACTTGCCGCAGGAAAACTCCGTATTCCGGCGCCTCAGCGTCGAGGAGAACGTGCAGGCGGTGCTCGAGCTGCAGGACCTGCCCGAATCGCAAATCGAGACGCGCCTCGTCGAGCTGCTCAAGGACCTTAACATCGCGCACCTGCGAAAGCACACCGCACTGTCGCTCTCCGGGGGCGAGCGGCGGCGACTGGAGATCGCCCGCGCACTCGGCACACGCCCTTCGTTCATCCTGCTCGATGAGCCCTTTGCGGGCGTAGACCCGATCGCCGTGCTCGACATTCAGCGCATCATTCGTTTCCTCAAGGAGCGCAGCATCGGCGTTCTGATCACCGACCACAACGTGCGCGAGACGCTCGGCATCTGCGACCGCGCCTATATCATCAACGAAGGCGCGGTACTCGCCTCGGGGCAGCCGGAGGAGATCGTCTATAATGAACGCGTTCGCCGCGTCTATCTCGGCGAGAATTTCCGCATGTAGCGTCCATTTCAGGCGCCAACCCGGCACATCTGGGCGGCCTGGCGCGACGAACGCGGACCGCGACTGACCATGAAGCCGACGCTGCAGTTCCGGCTCTCGCAGCACCTCACGCTGACGCCACAGCTGCAGCAGTCCATCCGACTGCTGCAATTGTCCACGGTCGAGCTGAACCAGGAGATCGAGCGTCTTCTCACCGAGAACCCGATCCTCGAGCGCGACGAGCCCGAATCCGATGCGGCACGCAGTTCGAGCGAACGCAGCGGCGATGCGAACACGCAGTCTGAGCCCGCGGCCTCGGACGAGACACCTGAGGCGACCTCGGCTCCGACCCGCGAGGATGCGCCGCCCGACATGCGCGAAGACTGGGGCTCGGACTTCGGATCCGGCGGGCGAGGTGCGGAGGACGACGACGACACCGATCGCACTTTTACTGCGCCCGACAGCCCGACGCTGCGCGATCATCTGATGTCGCAGCTCGCACTCACGAATCTCGACGCGCGCGACCGCACGCTGGTCGGCGTACTGATCGATGCACTGAACGACGACGGCTACCTCACGCAGCCGCTCGAGGAGATCTCGGCGCTGCTGCCGGCCGACGCTGAAGTTCATCAAGACGAGCTCTCGATTGCGCTGCGCCACCTGCAGAACTTCGAGCCTAGCGGGGTCGGCGCGCGCTCGCCCGGCGAGTGCCTTGCGCTGCAAATCCGCGGGCTCGGAGAAAGCGGCCCGACCGAGCAACTCGCGCTGACGATCGTCGAGCATCATCTCGAGCTGCTGGCCAGCCGCGACTACGCTCGCCTGCGCAGTGCCACCGGCGCCAAGGAAGAGCAGCTGCGCGCGGCGCACCTCTTCATTCGCGGGCTCAACCCGCGTCCGGGCGCCTCGTTCGCGCGCGTCGAGCCACGCTACGTCATTCCCGATGTCGTCGTACGCAAGGTGAAGAATGTCTGGCGAGCCAGTCTGAATGCCGAAGCGATGCCCCGGCTGCGCATCAACCGGTTGTACGCGGAGCTCGCTGCAGGCGGCCGCAATGCCGGCAAGGCGCTCGCCTCGCAGCTGCAGGAAGCGCGCTGGCTCATCAAGAACGTGCAGCAGCGCTTCGACACGATCCTGCGCGTCTCGCAGGCGATCGTCGATCGGCAGCGCCACTTCTTCGAGCACGGCGAGGTCGCCATGCGCCCGATGGTGCTGCGCGAGATCGCCGAAATCCTCGGCCTGCACGAAAGCACGATCTCGCGCGTCACGACGCAGAAGTACATGGCGACACCACGCGGCACCTTCGAGCTGAAGTATTTTTTCGGCAGCCACGTCGCCACCGAAACCGGGGGCGCTGCGTCTGCGACCGCGATCCGCGCGCTCATCAAGCAGCTGATTGCCGCCGAGAACGCGCGCGCGCCGCTCTCGGATTCACGCATCTCGCAAATTCTGGGGCAACAGGGTATCGTAGTGGCGCGGCGCACGATTGCGAAATACCGGGAATTCCTGCACATCCCGCCGGTCAATCAGCGCAAGAGCCTCTAAGCCGCGCTGCGCGGCGAACGGGCGCACCGTCCACCCATCACGAAGGAGAGACCGATGAATCTGAACGTGAGCGGTCACCATCTCGAGGTCACGCCGGCGATTCGCGAATACGTGCACGCCAAGCTGGAACGCGTCACCCGGCATTTCGACCACGTGATCGACGCCCACGTGATTCTCTCGGTGGACAAACTGCGCCAGAAGGCCGAAATCACGCTGCACGTGCGCGGCAAGGACTTGCACTGCGCGGCCGAGGACGGCGATCTGTATGCCGCAATCGACCGGCTGGTGGACAAGCTCGACCGGCAGGTGCTCAAGCACAAGGGCAAAACCTTCGAAAAACCGCGCGATCCGATCAAGCGCCAAGAGGTCGGTTCGTAGGCGTGGCCGCGCCGTGGCACGCCAGCGGCCCGGCAGCCTGCGACCCGAGATCTTGCGCATGACAATTCCTTGCGTTGCGGCCCGCGGGCGCGCCGCGCGGGATCCGACATTGGGCTATAATTCGCGCCCTCTCAGTTCCTCTGCCGCCGGACCACGCTTGCGCGCTTGCGCGCTCCATCGCATGACCCGCCAGCCAGCCGGCCCCGTCGCATGAGCCTCGTCGCCAAACTGCTCCCTCCCGAGAATGTGCTGCTCGATCTGTCTGCATCGAGCAAGAAGCGCCTGTTCGAGCAAGTCGGTCTGCTGTTCGAAAACAATCAGGGCATCGCGCGCAGCCTCGTCTTCGACAGCCTGTTTGCGCGCGAGCGACTGGGTTCGACCGGCCTGGGTCAGGGCGTCGCGATTCCGCATGGGCGCATCAAGGGGCTGAAGGATGCGCTTGGCGCGTTCGTGCGTCTG
>JBFKUL010000122.1:0-8427 GCA_041635755.1 Burkholderiales bacterium
CGGCCTCAGTGCGCGTCATCCCGGATTACTTTTGCCGGATCTTCGCCGTAGGGCGGCGCGTAGATCACCATCACCCTCGCCCGATCGCTCGTGACGAGGAACCGATGCTTCTCCCCGGCGGGAAAAAAGCACGCCTCGCCCGGCGCCATGTCGAAGGCCTCGGCACCGATTTCGACCCGCGCGCGGCCTTCGAGCAGGTAGCACACCTGCTCCATGCCCGGGTGCGCGTGCGGCAGCGCGCCTTTGCCTTTCTCGATCTCGCCGATCAGCACCTCCACCTGCTTCGCGCCGACGGTCTCGGGGCCGATCAGGCGGAAGTTCTTCGTGCCGGTGTGGTTGGCGGGCGAATAGGGCTTGACGTCGGCCTGTCGCACCAGATATCGCGATTTCATGCTCACTCCGCGGGGTCGATCCAGTTATGCAGCGCGATGCCGCCGTCGACGACGATCGAGGCGCCCGTGACATAGGCGCCGAAGCGCTCGGAGAGCACCGCCACCGCCATCGCCGCAACATCGGCCGGCGTGCCGAAGCGCCGCAGCGGGATTCTCTCGACCATCCCCGCCGGCGCGTTGAAGCCGCCGCCCGGTACCGCGCCGGGCACCACCGCGTTGACGCGGATGCCGTGCGGCCCGAGCGCGCGCGCGAGCTCCTTCACCACCATCGTCTGGCCCGCCTTGGCCGCGCTGTAATGCGGCAGGTTGCGCGGCGAGTCGGCGTGCAGCGAGGTGACGAAGAGCATGCGGCCCTTGAGCTTGTTCTCCTTCATGTGCCGGCCGAGCGCCTGCGCGAGGAGAAAGCCCGCGTTCAGGTTGATCTCCAGCATCTCGCGCCACTCGTTCTCCTTCACCGCGAGCGCGCTCTGCGACTCCTGGCGCCGCGGACTGGCCGCGTGTACGAACAGCGTCACTTTGCCCAGCTCGCGGATGGCGCGCTCGGCGAGCGCGTGCGCCGCGCCCGGCGCGGCGAGATCGCAGTCGGCGCGATCCGAGCCGAGCACTTTCGCGCCCTCGCGCTCGAGCGCCTCGGCGATGCCGCGGCCGATGCCGCCGGCCGCGCCGGTGACGAGCGCCGTATCGCCGGCAAGCAGATGTGTCCCTTCCTGCGCCATCGGCTCGGGGTCAGTCCCGGTGCGGGGCGGCCGGCGCGTGCGAACGGACTTTGCCTCCGCCGGGCTCGGTCGCAGCGCCGTGCGCCTCGCCCGCCAGCAGCACGTACGCAGTCGGGATGATGAACAGGGTGAACAGCGTGCCGATCAGCAGTCCGCCGACGATCACCCAGCCGATCGTCTGGCGCGCTTCCGCCCCCGCGCCGATGGCGAGCGCGAGCGGCAGCGCCCCCAGCACCGTTGCGCCGGTGGTCATGAGGATCGGGCGCAGGCGCAGCGTCGCGGACTCGATCACCGCCTCGAGCTTGGCCATGCCGCGGCCACGCAGCTGGTTGGCAAATTCGACGATCAAGATGCCGTTCTTGGTAATCAGGCCGATCAGCATCACCAGGCCGATCTGCGAGTAGACGTTGAGCGAGAATCCCTTGAGCGTGAGCGCGGCGAGCGCCCCGGTCATCGCGAGCGGCACCGTGAGCATGATGACGAACGGCGAGCGAAAGCTCTCGAACTGCGCCGAGAGCACCAGGTAGATGAACGCGAGCGCCAGCAGGAAGGTGATGTAGAGCGCCGCGCCCGACTCGCGGAACTCGCGCGACACGCCGTCGAGCTCGGTGCGCGCCGAGGGCGGCAGAACCTCCTTCGCCGCGCCCTCCATGAAATCCAGCGCCTCGCCCAGCGAGTAGCCCGGGGCGACGTTGCCCGAGATGATCGCCGCGCGCAGCCGGTTGAAGTGATTGAGCTCCTTTGCCGCCACGGTCTCGCGCACCTGCACCAGATTGGAGAGCTGCACCAGGCGTCCGTCGCGCGCTCGCACGTAGATCGCGGTGAGGTCGGCAGGCGTGCTGCGATCCTTCGCCTCGAGCTGGACGATGACGTCGTACTGCTTGCCCTCGCGCTTGAAGCGCGTCACCTGGCGCCCGCCGAGCAGCGTCTCGAGGGTGCGGCCGATCGTCTCGACGTCGACGCCGATCGAGGAGGCCTTCTCGCGGTCGATTTCGACCGCGAGCTGCGGCTTGTTGAGGCGCAGGTCGGTGTCCGGGTTGGCAATCGCCTTGGACTCCCGCGCCTTGGCGAGCAGCTTCTGCGTGATCTGGTCCAGCTCGTCGTAGGAGTTGGCCTGCACCACGAACTGCACCGGCGGGTTGCGAAAGCTCTGCCCGAGCGAGGGCGGGTTCACCGGGAAGGCCAGCACGCCCGGCAGCCCGCCAAACATCTTGGGCGCGAGCTCGGCGGTGACTTCCTGCGTGGTGCGCGTGCGCTCACCCCAGGGCTTGAGCTGGCTGAAGGTGATCCCGGTGTTCACCGGGTTGGGGCGCTCGAGGCCCGGCGCCACCACCACGAAATAGGCGCGCAGCTCCGGCACTTGCGAATAGAGCTTCTCGACCTGGCGCGCGTAGCGGTCGGTGTACTCGAGCGACGAGCCCTCCGGGGCGATGATCAGGCCGATAAAAAAGCCCCGGTCCTCGAGCGGCGAGAGCTCCTGCTTGAGCCCCTTGAAGAGCAGCCCCGCCGCCGCCGCCACGACCACGAAGACGAGCACCACCAGCCAGCGTACGCGCAGGGTCGCCGTGAGCGCCCGGCGATAGCCGTCCGTCATGCCATGGAAGAAGCGCTCCATCGCCTGGTACACACGCCCGTGGGTCTCTTTTTCCTTGAGGATCTTGGAGCACATCATCGGCGTGAGCGTGAGCGCGACGAAGCCCGAGACCACGACTGCCGCGGCCACCGTGAGCGCGAACTCGGTGAACAGCTTGCCCGTGTTACCGGTCATGAACGCGAGCGGCGCGAACACAGCCACCAGCGTGAGCGACATGGCGATCACCGCGAACGCGATCTCGCGCGAGCCGTCGATCGAGGCCTGGTACGGGCTCTTGCCCATCTCGACATGGCGGTGGCAGTTCTCCAGCACCACGATGGCGTCGTCGACCACCAGGCCGATCGCGAGCACGATCCCGAGCAGCGTCAGCACGTTGATCGTGAAGCCCATGACGAACAGGAAGAAGAACGCCCCCACCAGCGACACCGGGATGGCGACGAACGGAATCAGCGTCGATCTGACCGAGCGCAGGAACACGAAGATCACCAGGATCACCAGCAGCACCGCCTCGGTGAGCACCCGGTAGACCGACTCGATCGACTTCTCGATGAAGATCGAGGAATCGAAGGCGATCGCGAAGTCCATCCCCGGGGGCAGCGCCTCCTTGATGCGCGGCAGCTCGCCCTTGACCGCCTGCGCCACCGAGAGCGTGTTGGCGGTGGACTGCTTGACCACGCCCAGGCCCACTGCGGGGTTGCCGTTCACGCGCACGATGCTTCGTTCGTCCAGCGCGCCCAGGCGCGCCAGGCCGACGTCCTTCAGGCGCACCGGGTAGCCGCGTGCCTCGTTGACGATCATGTCGTTGAACTGCCCCGCGGTCCGCAGATCGGATTCCGAGAGCACGGTGAACTCGCGCTCGGCCGATTCGATGCGCCCGGCCGGAATCTCGACGTTCTGGCGCCGCAGCGCCGATTCCACGTCCTGCGGCGTAAGGCCGTAGGCGGCGAGCCGGTCGCGGTCGAGCCAGATGCGCATCGCGTAGCGCCGCCCGCCGCCGACGATCACCGAAGCCACGCCGGGCAGTGTCTTCAGCCGATCAGCGACGTAGCGATCCGCGTAGTCGGTGAGCTCGAGCGGCGAGTGCGACTCGGACGACAGGCGCAGCCAGATGATGGCCTGCGCATCGGACTCGATCTTGGAGACCACCGACTCGTCGGCGGCGTCCGGCAGGAGCCCGCGCACGCGCGCCACGCGATCGCGCACGTCGTTCGCCGCGCTATCGACGTTGCGCTCGAGCAGGAACTCGACCGTGATCTGCGAAACCTCCTCGCGCGACACCGACTTGATGGTGCGTACGCCCTCGATCCCGGAGAGCGAATCCTCGAGCGGTTGCGTCACCTGCGACTCGATCACCTGGGCGCTCGCGCCCTTGAACACCGTGCGCACCGACACCACCGGCGTGTCGATCTTCGGGTACTCGCGCACCGTCAGGCGCTGGAACGAAATCACGCCGATGAGCACGATCATCAGGCTCATCACCGTGGCAAATACCGGTCGGCGGATACAGAGCTCGGGAAGCTGCATGCGGGGGCCTCGGCGCTGCCGCGCTACGCTGCTCGCGCGCGGCGCCTCATCCGCTGGTACCCGGGCGCGCCGCCGCGGGCGCGGCGGCGGGCTTGTCGAGCATCACCGTGACCGGCGCGCCCGGGCCGATCTTCTGCGTGCCCTCGGTGACCACCACGTCGCCTGCCGCAAGTCCGTTCGTGATCTCGACCTCGCCGACCTTGCGCAGCCCCGTTTGCACCTTGACAAGCTGCGCCTTGCCCTCCGCCACCCGGTACACGAAGCTCTCCTGCCCGCGCGGGACGATCGCCTGCTCGGGAATCCATAGCGCCTTCTGGCGCACCGCGAGGGTGAGCGACACTCGCGCGAACATCCCCGGGCGCAGTTTCATCTCCGTGTTGCCGATGCGCGCGCGCACCAGCACCGTGCGCGTCTGCTCGTCGACCGCCGGCTCGATTGCGTACACCGAGCCGCCGAAGTTCGCGCCGGGATACGCGTCCACCAGCACCTTCACCTCCTGGCCGCTGCGCAGCTTGCCCAGGTAAAGCTCGGGCACGCGAAAATCGAGCTTGAGCTGGTCGATCTTCTCCAGCCGCGCAATGTCGGTGCCGGCAGCGACGTAGGCGCCCTCGCTGACCTGGCGCAGCCCCGCAACGCCCGCAAACGGTGCGCGAATGTCGTACTTCGCCAGCTTCGCGTCCGCCTCGCGCAGCGAAGCGGACGAGCGCGCCGCGTTCGAGCGCGCCTCGTCGAGCGCCTGTTGGCTGATGAAGTTCTTTCTGAACAAGTCCTCGGCGCGCTCGAGGCGCTGCGCATCGAGCCCGGCCTGCGCCTTCCACGAGGCGAGCTGCGCGCGCATCTCGGAGGCGTCCAGGCGCGCCAGAAGCTCGCCCTTTTTGACTGCGCGGCCTTCCTCGAAGCCGATCTCGGCGAGCCGCCCGGCGATCTCGGGGCGAATCACCACCGACTCGTCGGCGCGCAGGTTGCCCACCGCACCGGTCTCGTCGACCGCGGGAGCAAGTTTTGCGACGGCCGCCTTGACCGGCATGCCGCCGGGCGGCTTGCCGCCCGGCCCTTTGGCGCCATCCTTGGCCGGCTGGGCGCAGACCCACGGCGCTGCGCACAGCAGAAGCATCGCGGCGAGACGCCGCAGGCGATGTTCCGGATGACTCATTCTCGGATGCGACCCTCAGGCCGCAGTGCGGACGATGGCGCGATTCTACTCCCGGCAACCCTGCGCAGCCGCGGGGCCGGCGACTGTTTCAGGCGAGACCGGCCTTGGTGCGCTTGGCTGCGACGCGCTCGCGCGTCTTGGCCGAATCGACCACGAAGCGCACGTGCACCCCCCGGCCGACCTCGTCCAGTGCATCGCGCACCGTAAAGGTGAAGGTGACCTTGCGCCGATCCACCTCGCTGATCCTTGCGTCGATGGTCGCCTTCATGCCGAGCGGCGTCGGGCCGAGGTGATCGATGGTGACGTGCGCGCCGACCGAGTCCTCGCCCTCGTCGAGGTGCGCGAGCAGGAACTCGCGGCACGCGTACTCGACGTCGCTCACCATGCGTGGCGTGGCGTAGACCATGTTCTCGCGCCCCATGAACGAGATGCAGCGCGCCTCGTCGACGGTCAAGGTACGGGAGAACGAAAGGCCGGAGGCGAGCGAGGCTTTCACGCGCCGATTCTACCTCCGCTTTCGCGCAGCGTTTCGCCATGCGCTTGCCCGCGACGGCTCGACGGGCCAGCATGGCAGAGATCCAACCCCGCATAGCCGCCATGTCCCTGCGCCACCTCGTTCTCGTGCTCGGCGATCAGCTCGACGGCCGCTCGGCCGCCTTCGAGGGCTTCGATTCCGACCGGGACGCGCTCTGGATGAGCGAGACCCCCGAGGAGACCGAGCACGTCTGGTGCCACAAGTTGCGCATCGCCTTTTTCCTGTCGGCCATGCGCCACTTCCGCGACGCGCAACGCAAGGCCGGAAACACGGTGCACTACCACGAGATGAGCGCCGAGCGCTCGAAGGACCGCGGCAAGCGCTTTGCCGAGGTGCTCGCAAAGGACGTCCGTGCGCTGCGCCCGCAGAAGCTCGTGCTGGTGGAGCCGGGCGACTATCGCGTGCGCGAGCAGCTGCGCGAGGCGGCGAAATCCCTCGGTCTCGAGCTCGAAGAGCGCGAGGATCGGAGCTTCTTCTGCTCGATCGGCGAGTTTCGCGACTTCGCCAAGGGCAAGAAGAGCCTGCTTCAGGAAACCTTCTACCGCTGGATGCGTAAACGCCACCGCATCCTGCTCGACGAGCGTGGCCGGCCGGAGGGCGGCGCGTGGAACACCGACGCGCAGAACCGCGAGACGTTCGGTCGCGCGGGCCCGGGCAAGGTAAAGCCGCCGCGAGCATTCCGCCCGGACCGCACCACCCGGGCGGTGCTCGAGATGGTCGGCCGGCGCTTCGCCGATCACCCCGGCTCGCTCGAGACCTTCGACCTGCCGGTGACGCGCGCCCAGGCCGCCGCGGCGCTGAAGGATTTCGTCGAGCATCGTTTGCGCGACTTCGGGCGCTACGAGGACGCGATGTGGAGCGGGCAGCCGTTTCTGTATCACTCGCGCCTGTCGGCGGCGCTCAATGTGAAGCTGCTTTTGCCGTGCGAGGCGATCGATGCGGCGATCGCCGCATTACGGGCAAAGGCCGCGCCGCTGAACAGCGTCGAGGGCTTCGTGCGCCAGATCCTCGGCTGGCGCGAGTTCGTGCGCGGCGTGTACTGGCTCCAGATGCCGGACTACGCGACGCGCAATGGCCTCGATGCCCGGCGCGAGCTGCCGCGCTTCTTCTGGGACGGCGAGACCGACCTCGCGTGCGTGCGCGAGGCGATGCGCGGCGTGATCGACCACGCATACGCGCACCACATCCAGCGCCTGATGGTGCTCGGCAACCTTGCGATGCTCTACGGCGCGCACCCGGCAAAGTTCAACGACTGGCACATGGCGATGTATGCCGACGCAGTGGACTGGGCCTCGGTGCCGAACGCGCTCGGCATGAGCCAGCACGCCGACGGCGGCGTGGTCGGCACCAAGCCCTACTGCGCGAGCGGCAAGTACGTGCAGCGCATGAGTAACTACTGCGGAAGCTGTCGCTACGATCCGGCTAAGGCCGCGGGCGAGGAGGCCTGCCCGATCACCACGCTTTACTGGGCCTTCCTCGACCGGCACCGCAAGGCCTTCGCGCGCAACCCGCGCATGGGCTTCCAGGTCAGGAACCTCGAGCGCAAAGGAAAGACCGAGCTCGACGCGATCCGCAGCCGAGCCGAGACACTGCACCGCAAGTGGAGCGCACGCGCGGGCTAGCCGGACCGGCGAGAACGCGATTCGGCCGGCTCAGTTGCCGGGATACGTCGCGTACACCGAGGTCGATCCGTCGCGCTTGATCGCGATGACTTCAAAGCGGTCCTTGCGTCCGCCCTGCTCCATGCCGGGAGAGCCCACCGGCATGCCGGGGACCGCAAGGCCGCGGATGTCCGGTCGCTCGCGCAGCATGCGCTTCACCTCGGCGGCGGGCACGTGGCCTTCGATCACGTAGCCCTCGACCCGCGCCGTGTGGCACGAATAGAGCTTCTCCGAGACGCCATACTGGCGCTTGTAAGCCACCGTGTCGGCGACGTCCTCGGCTGTGACCGAAAATCCGTTGTCCCGCATATGTGCGATCCAGTTCGAGCAGCAGCCGCAGTTCGCGTCCTTGTACACCGCCACGTTCTGGGCCTGAGCCTCGGTGCAGCCGAGCGCCAAGCTGGCGGCCGCGCCGGCGGCGCCGAGAAGCAGTTGTCTTCGGTTCATGACGTTTCCTTTAACGTAATCGGTGTCTCGCGCCGCAATCCAGATTTGATCAAGGGGCCTTGAACCCGGCGCGCTCCACCGCGCGCTTGAACTCTGGCAGGCCCGCCTTCGCGGGATCGAAGCGCACGCGCGCGCGGCCTTCCTCAAGCGAGACGTCCACGTTCTCGACGCCTGCGATGCCAGTCAGCATGCGCGTCACGCTCTTCACGCAGCCGTCGCAGTGGAGACCTTCGACCTTGAATTCGACGTTTTCCATGATGTGTCCCTCGTGCCGGATTTCCAGCGGTTGAGCAGCAGCGAATTCGTGACCACCGACACCGAGCTCAGCGCCATCGCCGCGCCGGCAATCACCGGGTTGAGCAGGCCGAAGGCGGCGAGCGGAATGCCGAGCACGTTGTAGATGAA
>JBFKUL010000123.1:0-8306 GCA_041635755.1 Burkholderiales bacterium
ATAGGCTCGCCGTCCGGGCGCGGACTGACCCCGCACCGGATGCAGCGGAATTTCGCGTGCTGGCGGTCGATCACGGTCCCGACATGGCGGGCCTGCCGGACCGCATCCTCATCGCCGAGGGACCCTCTGCGAAGCCGCTCCCGGAAGGACAAGGCGCGCCTACCGCGCGGCGCGCGAGATCGTCGAGAAAAGCGTCGGGGTGGCCGCGCATCGGACGCAGCGCCGCGGGCGGGCCAGCGGGATCGGCATCGGGATGCTCACGGGGCAACGCGATCTTGAGCAACATCGCCTCGCTCCACGTTATGGCCTGCCCGCTCATCGACACTCACGTGAACACGCATGCGCGACCGCAAGGGGCGCTGAGCCTGCGGGGCACGGCCGCGCCTATATCACGCACCAGCCCTGGCGCGGCCCGCTGATGCGCATTCTCATCATCGACGATGACGAGGATCTGAGGAACCTGCTCAGGCACTACCTCCGGCAGGAATGGCCCAATGCGGAGGTGGAGGACTACGACCCGCTGGTCCGCGACATGCCGGACGCGTCCTTCGATCTCGCCCAATACGATCTCATTGTGCTCGACTACATGCTCGGGCGCGGCGACGGCCTGGAGTGGCTGCAGGGGCTGAAGAGCCGCGCCGATTGCCCGCCGGTCATCTTCCTGACGGCGGCCGGCAACGAGATCATCGCGGTGCGTGCCATGAAGCTCGGGGCGGACGACTACCAGCGCAAGCAGGAGCTGACGCGCGAACGGCTGGTCCTGTCGGTGCGCGAGCTGACCGAAGGCGAATCCGAGCAGACGCTGTCGCCCACGCTCGCTGCCCGCATGGAGGGGCAATCGCTCGGCGCGCGGCTGGAGATTCCGGGCATCCGCGTGCTGCGGCTGATCGGCGAGGGCGGCATGTCGCGTGTTTATCTCGCGTCGCGGGAAAGCGATGATGAGCCTTTGGTGGTGAAGATCCTGCGCAGCGACATCTCCTCGGACAAGACCGCCTTGTCGCGATTCATGGAGGAGTTCGCGCTGGTGGAGCGCATTCGCACGCGCCACGTGGCCCGTATTTTCGGGCACGGCACGTCCGACGGCCACGCTTATATCGTGATGGAGTTCTTCGACGGCGGCGATCTCAACAAGCGCCTGGACGGCAAGGCGATGGTCCCGGACGAGGCGTTGCGCATTTTCCGGGAGCTTATGTTCGCGCTGGGAGACATCCACGAGCGCGGCATCCTGCACCGCGATCTGAAGCCCCAGAATCTGATGTTCCGTGTCGACGGCAGCCTCGCGATCGTCGATTTCGGTATCGCCAAGCACATCGACTCGATCGACCGTACCGGTCAGGGCGAGATCGTCGGCACGCCGCGCTACATGAGCCCGGAGCAGGTGCAGGGGCGCGCGCTCGATCTGCGCACCGACATCTACAGCGCCGGCGTGCTCCTGTTTCAAATGCTCACCGGCGAGCACCTGTTCGCCGGGCAAACCGCGGTCGAGGTGGCGATGCATCACCTGAACACCGCGCCCCCGCCGTTGCCCGAGAAGCTCCACCACTACCAGCGCCTGCTCGACAAGCTGGTCGAGAAGGACCGCGAAGCGCGCTTTCGCAATGCGGACGAAGTGATCGGATTCCTGGCGCGAAAGTACTATCAGGATCACGAGGCGGCGACGCTACACTAGAACCTCCCGCGACATTGCGGCGCACGAATCGACAGCGAAATGGCCGGATAGCATGAAGAACAAGATCTCAGTCAACGAACTCAAGTTCGGCATGTACGTCTACGAGCTCGATCGCCCGTGGACCGATACACCGTTTGTGTTTCAGGGCTTCGTGCTGAAAAGCGATGAACAGATCGAGACGCTGCGCAAATTCTGCCAGCATGTGTTCGTCGACCAGGAGCGCTCGACATCGCCGGACGAAGCGCGCGGAGTAGGTGAAGTGCCGGCGGTGCGCGGCATCAACCGCGTGCAGTACGTCGAGAAGGTTGCTGTCGATGTTGAGATGCCGGTCGCGCGCAGCACCTACGTCGCGAGCGAATCCGCGGTCACCAGCGCCTTCGAAGCGATCAAGGGCGGCGAGCAGCTCGCGGCCGAGGAAGTCCATGGCGCGGCGAAGAACATGACCGAGAGCATCGTGCGCAATCCCGACGCGATGGTGCTGTTTACCGCGCTGACCGAGCGCGGCGGATACTTCCTTAACCGGGCGCTGCAGGTCTCGGTATATATGATCAGCTTCGCGCGTTTTCTGGGCATGGAGCAGGCCGATATCGAGCGCGCCGGCATGGTCGGCCTGCTGCAGGACGTCGGCATGCTGCAGGTTCCGGACGAAGTGGTGCAGAAAGGCGGGCCGCTTAGCGGCGAGGAGCGTGCCTTCGTCAACGCGCACCTCGAGCGCGCCGTGAAGAAGCTGAGCGAGACGCATGGACTGCCCGCCGCGATCACCGATCTCGTTGCTTTGCACCACGAGCGTTACGACGGCAGCGGCTACCCGCAGGGGCTGAAGGGCGCCGCCATCGATACGATCGGCGCCATTGCGGGCATCGTGGACGTGTTCAGTGCCCTGACCTCGAAGCGCCCCTACGCAGAGCCGATCGCGCCGTCCAACGCTCTAGGCCTGCTGCACAAATGGCGCGGCCAGCAGTTTCACCCCACCCTGGTCGAGCAGTTCATCCGCTGCATCGGCATCTATCCGGTAGGCAGCGTGGTGGAGCTGAACAGCGGCGAGGTCGGGATCGTGATCTCCCAGAACCCCGCCAAGCGCCTACAACCGAGGGTGATGGTAGTGCGCGATGCCAAGGGCCAGAATCTGCGGCCGCAGAAGCTGCTCGATCTGTCGCGCTCGCCCAAAGCGGGTGGCGATCAGGTGTACCAGATCCGCCGCACCCTGGAATACGGCCGCGCCGGCGTCAGCCACAAGGACCTGGTGCTCTGACGCCCTGAAGCGTCAGGGCAGGGCGCTCCAGATTGCGCGCAGCTGCTCCGGCAGCTCCTTGGGCGCAAACGGCTTGGAAATCGCCCCCGAAGCGCCGAGCGCAAGCAGCTCGTTCATCTCCACGCTCGAGGCCTTGGCCGTGATGAACACCACCGGCAGATCGCGCGTGGCAGGATTCTCCTTCATCTTGCCGAACAAGGTCGGACCGTCCATGCCCGGCATCATCCAGTCGAGCATCACCAGGTCGGGCTTGAACGCCGTGATGACATCGATCGCTTTCATCGGGTCGCTGACGATCTCGATCGTCATCTTGCCCAGGCGCTCGAGCGACATGCGCACGATCTTCTGGATGTCCTCGTCGTCCTCGACGTAGCACACGCGTACCAGGGGGCGGTCAGGCATCAGGATCCTCTACGTGATCAGCTCGAGTGCTTCGGAAGCTCAAACCAGAAGGTGGTGCCGCCGCCTTCGCGATCGACGAAACCAATTTCCCCGTTCATCAGCTCGACCAGGCGCCGGGAGATCGAAAGCCCGAGCCCCGTTCCGCCCTTCTGGCGCGTCAGGGCCGAATCGGCCTGCGCGAAGCGAGAGAAGATCCGGTTGCGGAAATTCTCGGGAATGCCGGCACCGCGATCGTGGATGCCCACGTAGACGCGCTCACCGCGATCTTCCATCGAGACTTCCACGGTGCCGGCCTCTGGGGAGAACTTGGCCGCATTGGACAGGAGGTTGGTGACTACCTGGAACAGGCGCTTGCGGTCGACGTTGACCTGGGCCGAGGGCAGCTGTCCCACCGCCGCGTAGCGCACCGAGAATCGCTCCGCATAAGCGCGGTTCAGCGTCATCGCTTCGCGTACCAGATCATCGAGCGCGAACACCTCGGGATGCAGCTCGATCTTGCCGGATTCGATCTTCTCGATATCGAGCAGGTCGTTGATCAGGTCGAGCAGGCGCTGCGCGTTGCGCTCGGCGATCACCGTCAGATCGGTGATGTCCTTGTCCGGCTCGCCGAGCACGCCGGAATTGACCAGTTGCAGCGAGCCGATGATCGAGGTCAGCGGGGTGCGCAGCTCGTGGGACAGCGTCGAAGTGAACTCCTTCTTCAGGCGCTCGACTTCCAGCTGCTGGGTCACGTCGCGGCCTTGGGCGATGACCGAAAGCAGATCGCCGACGTCATTCACGAGTGGCGTGAGGGAAAACTCGCAGCTGATCTCGAGACCGTCGCGCCGCAGGCACTGCACGCGCAGGCCGGTCACCGGCTCGCCTTTAGCGATAAAGTTGGTCCACCAGTCGCTGCCCAGTCCCGGGTCGTTGGGCGAGATCAGCGTTCGCAACAGGTTGCGGCCGGTAAGCTCGATCGCCGGGTAGCCGAAGATGTTCTCCGCCATCGGGTTCATCTCGAGCACCGTCGCATTGCGATCCGTCTCGAAGACGGCGATCGGGGCGCGCTCGGCGAACAGGGCGAGCTTACGGCCCGACGCATCCACCTCGCGATGCGCTTCCATCAGCTCTGCGATCTGCTCTTCGAGGCGCTGGTTGAGCGACGAATAGTCTCCAGTGAGATGGCCGTAGGCGTGCCGCATCCGATAGCCGTCGCTGAACACGCGGTTGATGCGGTAGGCGACGAGCACGTTGGCGGCGTAGAAAAACGGCACCAGCACCGCGAGCGTCGTGAACAGCGTCTTGCCGTAGGTGCCCAGAATGTAGGTGAACGGAACGACGATGCTCGCCGCATACAGGGCGTAGATCGGCCAAGACGCCGCGTAGAGCGGCACGCCGCCCGACAACAGGCCTGCCAGCATGAAGGCGAGGAACACTTGCTGCTCCTCGGAGTGTGCCGGAAAGAAAACGGCAGCGGCAATGCCCCAGGTCGCGCCCGAGGCGAGCGCCGCGATGCCAAGCCACCGGTGCCATTGCTTCGGATCGGCCTGCTTCGGGTCGCTCCGGCGATAGGCCAATAGCAGGCCGAGCTGCGAAGCAGTGACCGCAGCGACCACGATCCACCACAGCAGCACGACATCCGCGAAGCGCGGATGGTACATCTCGTAGCTGGTGATGGCGCCCAGCACCAAGGTCGCGATCACGACCACGGGCATTTGGCCGTAGAGCTGGCTTACCCGTTCAGCGAGGACCCGGGCCGGATCGGCCTTGCTCGGCTCCAAGGCCGAGACTTCGGCTTGTGCCGGGGTTGCGATGCTCGAGGCTTCGGACAGAGCGCTGCTTGGAATCATCCCTGGGTCGCAAAGAACGCTGCGCCCGATTATAGAGGAGCCTGCCCGGGGCCGCCCGAGACCCTGAGCCACCCTGAAGAAGTCTTGCACTCGTGTCGCGACGTCGTCGCGACACGGGCTCGATTCGTACGGTGCGGCTAAAGGCCTTTGCCGTTGCGGATCACGCCTACCGCGACGCCTTCAATGGTCAGCGGGTCGCGGCGCAAATCGAGCTCGATCGGCTCGAAATCCGGATTCTCGGGCAACAATTGCACGGTATGGCCGCGGCGGCGGAAGCGCTTGACCGTCACCTCGTCGGCAAGCCGTGCCACCACGATCTGGCCGCTGCGCGCCTCCGGGCTGCGATGAACGGCGAGCAGATCGCCCTCAAGGATGCCGGCATCGCGCATCGACAGTCCGCGCACGCGCAGCAGGTAATCGGCACGCGGCGTGAACAGGCTCGGATCAACCTGGTAGCGGCCTTGCACGAACTCCTCGGCGAGAATCGGGCTGCCTGCGGCTACGCGTCCGACCACCGGAAGTTCCAGCAGCCGGCTGGTGCGCGGTGCATCCTTGTCGCGCACGCGAATGCCGCGCGAGGCGCCGGAGAGGATGTCGATGACCCCCTTCTTCTCGAGCGCCCGCAGGTGCTGCTCGGCGGCGTTCACGGAACGAAAACCCATCGAGCGCGCAATTTCAGCACGTGTCGGTGGGAAGCCCGAGACTTCGGTGAGCTCCCGGATCAGGCGCAGGATCTCAGTCTGGCGATCGGTAAGGAGGTCCATCGGCGGCTTACCCTTACTGTGAGTTTTTACACTCATGGGATTATATCCAGTATAAGGCGTTTGGCAAGCGACAAGCAGGCCTGGCGCGATGGCTCCGGATCGTCGCGCACCATTGCTGCGCCGGGCGCGTGCGACAATCCGCGCTCATGGCGGCGATCATCGTTCATGGCGGGGCGGGGCGCTGGGACCTGCGCGACGAAACCGCCGGCCTTGCGGGCATCGCGCGAGCGGCGGAAGCCGGCTGGCGGGTGCTTGCCGCGGGCGGCAGCGCGCTCGATGCTGCAATGGATGCCACGGTCGAGCTCGAGAATGACCCGGTGTTCAATGCTGGCACCGGCTCGGTCCTCAACCGGGACGGCGAAGTCGAGATGGACGCGAGCCTGATGTTCGGTCCGACGCTCGCCGCCGCAGGCGTAACCTGCATTCGCCGTGTGCGCAACCCGATCCTGGTCGCGCGCCGCGTAATGGAGACCACCGACTGCGTGCTGCTCGCGGGCGAGGCTGCTACCGCGTTCGCGCGCCAGAACGGCTTTGGTGACCACGACCCGATGACCGACGCGAGCCGTGCGCAGTGGGCGAAGGCGCTGCAGGACGCGCCTGTCGCGGCGGGACAGGGGCGCGGCGATACGGTGGGCGCAGTTGCGCTCGATGACATGGGACGGCTCGCCGCAGCCACCTCCACCGGAGGCCGCGAACTGAAGCGCGCGGGACGGGTCGGCGACTCGCCCGTGCCTGGCGCCGGCAACTACGCCGACGCGCATGCCGCGGTCTCGGCCACCGGCTGGGGCGAGCTCATGCTGCGTTACGCCACCGCCAAGGCGATCGCCGAGCGCATCGAGCGTGGCGCAGATGCGCAAGCGGCGCTCGCCGGTGTCCTTGCCGATATGCGGCGTCGCTTCGGTACGCCGATCGGGGCCATCGCGCTCGATACGCGCGGCACCATCGGCATCGCGCACGGCACGGCATCGATGCCTCACGCCTACCGCTGCACGGGTGACGCCGCCGCGACCGCCCGCCTGCGCCTGAGCGAAGCCTAGGACGCGAGCGGCTCGATCAGCGTTGGCGTTTCGTTGCGCGCGTTGTTGACCGCCATGCTCACCTTGACCGCCTCGGTCAGCTCCGGCGCACAGGGGCGAAGCAGCGCGCTGACGTCGCTCTCTGGTTGGCAGTCGAGCCAGCGGGCGTAATCCCCGGGTCCGATGATGACCGGCATGCGATCGTGGATCGGGCGCATGACCTCGTTCGCGTCGGTGGTGATGATGGCGCAGGTCTCGAGCACTCCTTCCGGGCCTTGCCAGCGTTCCCACAGCGCGGCAAAGCCGAACAACTCGGCGCCGCGCGGTCGAATGTACCAGGGCTGCTTGCGCCCGCCCTCGGCGTGCCATTCGTAAAAGCCGCTTGCAGGCATCAGGCAGCGGCGGCGGCGGTACGCCTCTCGAAACGAGGGCTTTTCGGCCACGGTCTCGGCGCGTGCGTTGTTCATCTTCGCCGCGAGCTTGGTGTCCTTGGCCCAGCGCGGCAGCAATCCCCAACGCACCGTGACGGCGCTGCGCACGCCCTCGGCATCCGAGCGTACGACGAGCACGTCGGACATCGGCGCGATGTTGTAGCGCGCATCGAATTGCGGCGGTTCGGCGAGTCCGAACGCCAGCGCCACGATATCGGGATGGTGGTGGAGCGCGTAGCGACCGCACATGGGTCGATTATCACACCTTGGTTACAATGGGCCCTCGGAGCCCCCCTTGATCATTACTTCCCTTCTCGACACCGACCTGTACAAGTTCACCATGATGCAGGTGGTGCTGCATCACTTCCCGGGCGCGCAGGTCGAGTACAAGTTCAAGTGCCGCACCGAAGGCATCGATCTGAGGCCGTATCTGGAGGAAATCCGGACCGAGGTCGGGCATCTGTGCTCTCTGAGCTTTCGCGACGACGAGCTCGCGTATCTGCGCGGCCTGCGCTTCATGAAGTCGGACTTCGTCGATTTTCTAGGACTGTTCCAGTTCAACGACAAGTACATCCGCATCGGCGTGGCCGATCCCGCGCAAGGTGCAGCGCTGGGGGAGATCGACATCACCCTCCACGGCCCGTGGCTGCACACGATCCTCTACGAGATCCCGGTGCTGGCGATCGTCTCCGAGGTGTACTTCCGGCGCACCAGGCCCAAGCCCGACCTCGCCGAGGGCCGGCGCCGGCTGGGCGCAAAGGTCGAGCTGGTGCGCACGGTCGAGCCCGAGCTCGATTTCAAGATCTCGGATTTCGGCACGCGCAGGCGTTTCTCGCGCGACTGGCAGGAAGAAGTGCTCAAGACCCTCAAGCGCGAAGTGCCGCAGTACTACGCCGGTACCTCGAACGTCTGGTTCGCCATGCGCAACGACATGACGCCGCTC